>CAYPPV010000145.1:0-2850 GCA_964412705.1 uncultured Pelolinea sp.
TATTCTGCTGTTTGCGAATCTCGGAGCTGTTCAACTCAATTATTCTTTCACCATCGATGACTGCAAACGAGCGGTTGAATCCATCCGAGCGGATGGATTAATTCTTCATCTGAATCCCTTACAGGAAGCATTAATGGAGAATGGTGATGTCAATTTTTCTGGCCTCTTACAGAAGATTGAAAAAGTTTCGAGTAACCTCTCCGTGCCAGTTGTAGTTAAAGAGGTTGGGTGGGGTATATCGGTAGAAACAGCGCGAAAATTATTGAATGCAGGGGTAGCGGCTATCGATGTGGCCGGAGCAGGGGGGACTTCCTGGTCCGAAGTTGAAATGCACCGTACCAAAGACGAGATCTTAAAAATCACAGCAGCCGCTTTTCGTGATTGGGGGATACCGACGGCTGAAGCGATTGTGGATATTCACAGGGAATTTTCCAAAGTGATCCTGATTGCATCCGGAGGGCTTAGAAACGGAATAGATATTGCTAAATGCATCGCACTTGGAGCATCCTTGGGTGGATTGGCTCATGAATTTTTAACTGCTGCAGCCGAATCGGAAGAGAAGCTGCATGAGAAAATCCGGGTTTTATCCCGCCAATTCCGGACGGTTATGTTCAACACTGGTTCCAAAAACATCGAAGATTTAAGAATTCGAAAAATTGAAAATATTCATCAGTGAAACCATGAATGATCTCAGGCATTACCAAAAAAAATATCTTCCTTCTTTAATTGAAGAATTAAGGAAATTTACCGAAATGATTATCCCGGATAAATTCAGGGAAATTAAAGATATTTTTAATTATCATTTATCATTAGATGAGGTGGGGGGAAAAAGGATTCGCCCCCTGCTGCTTTTACTCTGTGCTGAAGGAGCTGGGGGTCACTGGCAGCATGCATTACCTGCAGCAACGGCGATTGAACTCGTTCATAATTTTTCTCTCATTCACGATGATATCGAGGATAAAGGAGAATTCAGGAGGGGAAAACCGGCTGTCTGGATGAAGTGGGGACTGGAAAAAGGGTTGAACGCAGGGGATGCTATGTTTGCGGCATCATTTAGATCTCTTGCCAATTTGAATAGGTATTTTAATAATGACATTGTTCAAAAAACACATCAAATCCTTGTTGATACCTGCTTGGATTTAACTTTTGGCCAACACCTCGATATAGATTTTGAAAATAGTGATGAAGTGCTTGAGAAAGAATATTATGAGATGATCAACCATAAGACCGCAGCCTTGATTGCTTGCAGTTCCTGGATTGGTTCATTACTGGCAGGAAAAGAGCAAACCCAGCAGGATAAATACAGGGAATTTGGCAGGAACCTCGGGATTGCTTTTCAAATATATGATGACTGGCTGGGAATCTGGGGCGATCCCGAAAAAACCGGCAAATCAGCCAGCAGCGACATTGTTGGGGGTAAAAAATCATTGCCAATTATTCTAGGATTAACGGCATCTAAAAAATTCCGATCTATTTGGTCTGATGCTAATAAAAGGCAGACGGAAATAAAAAAACAGGTGGAAATATTGGTCAAAGAAGGGATCGAGGAAAAAGTGTTGATAGAATGCCAGTTATTTACAGAAAGCACCCAGGAATATTTAGAAGATATGGAATGCAATCCGGAAATCAAATTGGTATTAAAAGAACTTACTAATAAATTACTAATAAGAAAAAAATAAAAAAGAATTCTAATGATGGAAAAATTTCAAAAAGAGGTTGATTAATAATGGCAGATAAGAAAAACAAATTAGAAGAATGCCAGAACAATCTTGTTTATGAGGCAGCGGAGCTTTTCTGTGATACGGAAATTGATTTCGAAACGATAGAGAAATCCGTAAGGGATATACTGAACGCAATTGGTGAAGACCCGCAACGGGAGGGGCTGATTGGAACACCGGATCGGGTAGCTCGGGCATATGGTGAACTTCTAGAAGGCTATCGGACAGACCCGGTGAAGTTGGTAAATAACGCGACTTTCTCCACAAAATATGATGATATGGTGATCGTCCGTGATATTGAGTTCTATAGTTTGTGCGAACACCATATGCTGCCCTTTATAGGAAGGGCTCATATTGCATATCTTCCAAAAGGGGAAGTGATCGGTTTATCGAAGATCCCCAGAATTGTGGATATGTTTTCAAGGCGGCTGCAGATTCAGGAAAAAATGACCAGGCAGATTGCTGATTTTCTCAACACACTTCTGAAACCAAGAGGGGTTGCGGTAGTGATGGAGGCTGTCCACCTGTGCGGCATGATACGCGGTGTGCGCAAGCATGATGCGAGAATGACGACCACATCTTTATTGGGAGCATTCCGTATCAAAGAAGCCACACGGATGGAGTTCCTGGACAGTATTTCCAGGGGAGCCAAACCGCTGGAGTTCTAATATCAGATATACTAATCCTGTACATGCTCAGCTTCGGTTGAGCTTTTTAATTCATTCACAATCTGAAGAAGGCTTTTACCGCTGGATCCGGATTTAAGATTAGGAAGAATCTCAGATACAGGCAGTGAAATAAAGAGTTTATTCCATAAATCATCATCCTGCACTTTACCGTTGAAAACAATGAGATCAATGTCAACTGTGTGCGGCGCATTCTTGTCTTCTATTCTTACTCTATGTAATTGTGTTTCAATTGACTTTATGAGCTGGATGCGAATGGACTCTGCATTAAGAGGAGTAATGATCTGCACTGCCACATTCAGAAAATCAGGACCCTCACTTCCAACCGCTCTTGTTCTCCATACACAGGAAGCTTTTTTATCTCAGATAGGTTTGATAATGAATCGATGCGCTTTTTATCGTTTTTTCCGGCTCTAACCCCATCGCTTGAAATAAAATCATTTCTG
>CAYPPV010000145.1:2860-3398 GCA_964412705.1 uncultured Pelolinea sp.
TTCCGGCTAAATATTCGAACCGATTAAAAGAACCGCATCATTAAGGATGGGCATTTCGTTTTCTGTGAATTTCCACTCCTGCTGATTTGGAAAAGCGGACTGCACCGGGCTTTTCGACCCGCACAATGACTTCCTCAACCAGCGGTAAGCCCAGGCATATTTCCGCGATGTCCGCTGCAAGCGCTTCAACAGTGAAGCGGCTTACTTTTTCATTGTGCGCAATAATTGATTTGGCGACGGTCCGATAATTCACACTATCATTCACATCATCTGATTTGGCTGCCGGTGCTGTGTCGGTAAGAAGAACGATGTTCACCAGAATATCCTGTGGTTGGGAGCGCTCTCGCTCCGATACGCCGATAATTCCTCTCAAAAGCAAATCCTCAATAAATACTTTGTCCATATATTAGAACTAATCCTTTCTAAACAAGGTGTCGGCCGCCATCCAAGTGGATGATTTCACCGGTTATATATTCAGGACCAGTAAGGAGAAAGATAAACAACTTTTCAATTTCTTCCAATTCCGCCCATCGGTCCA
>CAYPPV010000146.1:0-3347 GCA_964412705.1 uncultured Pelolinea sp.
CTGGCGAACCAGGATTCTCAAAAAAAAGAAACCGCTTATAAAAACCGCGTACGTGTTTTTGGTTATTTTTTTGCGGGTAAAGGCATGGAAGAGCGCCGCCGCCAGATAGAGGAAGCCCTCTGGTATCTCAGCCGCATCCAGCCGCTTCCTCCTGCGCAGTACCGCCCGGTTGCAGACCGGGACTGGATGGAAGCGTGGAAACAGCACTATCAGTCCCTGCCGGTGGGAAAAAAGCTGGTGGTGGTACCGGCCTGGGTGGAAAGAGAATTTCCAGACCGCATCCCCGTCCGCATCAACCCCGGCATGGCCTTTGGTACCGGCACCCATCCTTCCACACAGCTCTGCCTGGAATTTTTAGAAGATCAGATAAAGCCGGATTCGCTTTTCTTTGATATCGGCTGTGGTTCGGGCATCCTCTCCATTGCCGCGGTGAAGCTGGGTGCTACACGCGCGTTTGCGGTGGATACGGACCCGGCTTCCGTGCGTTCAACGCTTGAAAACTGTTGCCTGAACGGCGTGGAGGGCAGGGTGGAAGTTGCGCAGGGTTCAGTGCCCCTTATTCTCGGCGGACATTTTCCCGAAGTGCAGGCGCCCATCGTGGCGGCTAACATCCTCGCTGCTGTGATCCTTCACCTCTTTGATCTGGGTTTGGCCGATCTGGTGGTACCGGGAGGCAGCCTGCTGCTTGCGGGCATTCTGAACCATCAGCTCGATGGCATCCTGAAAAAATCGGAAGAAAATGGTTTGAAACATGTGGAAACGCGAATGGTGGGGGAATGGGCGGCAGTGATGGCCCGCAAAGCGTGAAAAGCTCTGTTTGCCCGGCAAAAGGATCTGCTTTAAGAATAATTATTCAATCACATATTCCCAGCTGATTTCCGCCTCTCCCTTCAGTGTGGCAGCAACTGAGCAGTATTTTCCCTCGGAAAGCTCGATGGCCTTTTCCACATCCGGTTTCTCAAGCCCTTCTCCCTTCAGGGTATAGGTCAGGTGGATCTTGCGGAAGGTCCATGGCGGCTCGTCATCCTGAGTCGCGCTCACCGATACTTCCAGTTTTTCCAGGTGTTTCTTCTTTTTTTCAAGGATGGAAACGACATCCACCGAACTGCAAGCGGCCAGCGCTACCAGCAGCAGTTCAGAGGGTTTCATCCCGATTCCGTCTCTTGGGGTGGACATGACCACTGAGTGCCCGGTCGAATCCACGCCGATGAAAGTCCGGCTATTTGTCCATCTCACTTTTGCTTTTGCCATTCTGTCTCCTTTAAGAAAAAATCTTACCAGGTATAAAATGCGTAAAATTTACCATTAAATCGATATTATAAGGTACTGAGCCAAGACATTGTATCCACTCCAGGGGCCAATTTCGACAGAAGCCTTATCAGGCATAACAGGAGACGCACCTCACCCATAACCTCATCACAATGTCCCTTGTGGTTTTGGATCAGCCGGCAGCCAAAGCCAGCGGTCAGCTTGCGCAGCTCTTTGACTTTCATCCAGGATTTGCCGCCAAACTCCTCACCGTTATCCACCGTAAAGACAATCTCGGCCGTGACCCCGTGTGACCGCAGCCAGAAGATGACCCACAGATACCAGCGCAAGCCATTGGTCCAGGACTTCTCGCGGGAATAGGCAATCAATTTGAAGCGTGAGTTGACACCGATAGCGCCCCACTGGTAATTAGGGATGCGATAGCGCTCCAGATGAACGATTTGGGCTTCAGAGAGCGCTTTTTTGTCACGAATACGCTTCAGCACCATCTCAAATGGCTTGGCTGGGCACCAATCCATAAACTCGGTTTTTTCCTTGCGCCTTCTGTAACGACAGGTCAATCAGAATGTCGTAGACCGCACTGCGGTTGATAGTTGTCTCTCACTCAGCAACAATACTAACCGAATGTATTTTTGATACCCAAAGTGTATCGTATCTCCTGGACAGCGCACAACGGGCACTTGATAATTTTACAATTTATGGTATTGTATTAATACTGAGAAATGAAAGCGGCAAATTGTATGGCCAGTCACCTAGCTGGCTTCATAAAAATATCCGCATCGTGTTACTCAGTTTGCGGCGGGCAATAAAAAAGGTTGATTCTGCCGGCATTGGCCGGCAATTTTATACCGCGGCAGGTTTTTTAGAGCAGGGATTCAGCGAGTTCGGATGGGCGATGAAAAGGGATAGCAAGGCGTTTGATAATATCGCGCTGCAGGTCGGAAAGGGCGTAATTATCGCGGCTGTGTACGTTCTGGCCGCTTTAGCCTCGGAATTCTTTCAGCTTCTCAACACGGATCATCCCATCCTGCATCCCCAATCCGGCGTCGCGCTGGCAGCCGTCCTGCTGTTTGGCTATCCCGCGCTCCCGGGCGTGTTTATCGGATCTGTTCTATCTCTTATTCTTGCTGGTGATGCTTTCCTTTTTTCATTATTCGCGTCGATAGGGAATACCCTGGCAGTCTTTTTGGGAAGCTTTTTCATTTTTCAGTATAAAGAATTTTCTCCCAATTTAAAAAATTACGGCTCTGTCTTTTTCCTGATCCTGTTCGGTGTCATTATTAGCCCTGTTGTGGCCGCATCGATCAATATAGCTGGAATGTTTTTTCTTGACATCAGCCCCTTAGAAACGCTACCCTCCATTTGGGCGGCAGAATGGACCCGCCACATGCTGGGCACCCTTGTTTTTTCCCCATTTCTCCTGGTGTGGCTGGGCAGTCCCTTCCCGGATGTTGATCTTCGCCGCGTGACGGAAGGGATTCTTATTTTTGCCGCTGTGGCAGGCATTGAACTGCTGCTTTTTTTGAGCCGGGTTGATTCTGAAACCGCTTATGCTATCTCTTTCCTGCTGATCCCTCTACTCATTTGGGCGTCTGTCCGCCTGGATTCCCACTGTTCAACCATTCTCAACTTTATCGCCGCCGGATTTTTCCTTTTTGGAATTACCAACCTTAACGATTCCCTGCTCAACAACAGTTTCACTGCATTCTTCCCCATAGTTTCTGTGATGTTTACTATGCTAGTGACTTCGCTCATCATTTCCGCTTCCATGTCTGTTTTGAAGAAGGCCCAGAAGAATCTCTCCTTTCTCAGCACACATGATGCGCTAACCGGTTTGTACAACCGGCTCTTTTTTGACACCGAAATCGAACGCCTTGAGAACAGCCGCCTATATCCCATCAGCATCATCATGATTGATGTTGATGAGCTCAAGGGAGTCAATGACACTTACGGACACAGCATCGGCGACCAGATGCTGAAAGACCTGGCGGATATATTTAAGAAAGTGTTCCGGCAGGAAGATATCATTTCCAGGATTGGCGGTGATGAATTTGTCATCCTGCTTAATAATTCCGATG
>CAYPPV010000147.1:0-3343 GCA_964412705.1 uncultured Pelolinea sp.
ATGAATGGGAGATTGTTTTTATTGATGATGGGAGTACCGACTGCTCTTTTGATCTTTTACGGGAAATTCATTCAAAGGACAAACGCGTAAAAGTCCTTAGATTTACAAGGAATTTTGGCAGCCATGTGGCGATAGCTGCCGGCCTGCAAACCTCATTAGGCGATGCGGCTGTGATCATGGCGGCTGATCTCCAGGATCCCCCTCGCCTTCTCCAATCCTTTCTCGAAGAATGGCGGAAAGGGGCTTATGTCGTTTGGGGTGTTAGAAGAACCAGGGAAGACCCTTTTTTCCAGAAAATTACTTCAAAAGCGTTCTACTGGCTGATCAAAAAACTGGCTTTTCCTTCCTACCCCTCCCACGGGTCTGGCAGCTTCTGCCTGCTTGACCGGTCAGTAATTGATACCTTCGACTCTTTCCGCGAACGGAACAGAGTGACATTTGGTCTCATTGCCTGGGCGGGTTTCCCACAGGCGGAAGTGCTTTATGAACGGCCCAGGAGAAAATCCGGCAAATCCAAGTGGAACTTCAGGAGCCGCTTGAAGGTTGCGTTGGATACGTTGCTTTCCTTCTCCCACAAACCTGTCCGGTTTATTTCTTTTTTAGGTTTTATCATTTCCATTCCAAGTCTCGCTATTGCGTTCTTCCTTGTGATTCGCTGGTTTTTGGTGGGAACCACCGTGGTCGGCTGGACCTCATTAATTGTTTCGTCCCTGTTCCTTGGAGGTGTCCAGCTGTTGGCAATAGGTGCCCTGGGAGAATATCTTTGGCGAATCCTGGAGGAAACAAAAAGCCGCCCTCTCTTTGTGGTACGGGAGAAACTTGGCGATTTCAAGTGAGATTTTGAAAAAGATATGATGGTTGCGAGATGATTTACAAGAAAGCGATGGTTACCGGCGGCGCAGGATTTATCGGTTCCGAACTTGTCCGCCAATTGATAGGTAAGGGTATCTATGTGATAGTGGTGGATAATCTGGTGAACGGAAAGCGATCCAACCTGGAAGGTCTTCCACAAGAGAAATTCGATTTGAAGGAATTGGATATTCGCGAATACAAAAAAATCCGGCAGATATTGGAAGGCGTGGATATCATTTTTCATTTAGCGGCTCTCGGTGTCCGGCATTCTATCCATTCGCCGTTTGAAAATCACGAGGTGAATGCGGAGGCGACTCTCCGCCTGCTGATGAGCGCGCGGGATGCCGGCACGCCCAGGTTCGTTCATGTCTCGACATCAGAGGTATACGGCACGGGCTATAAAGTGCCCATGGATGAAGACCATCCCACCTATCCGATGACGGTGTATGGCGCCTCAAAACTGGCCGGAGAATGTTACGCGCGGGCTTTCTACCGCACATACGGGTATCCCACAGTTGTGATTCGTCCGTTTAACACATACGGACCCCGCAGCCATTATGAAGGCGACAGCGGTGAGGTGATCCCTAAAATGATTCTGCGCGCCATGGCTGGTAAACCCCTGATCATCTTTGGAGATGGAGAGCAGACACGGGATTTTACTTACGTGTCGGATACCGCCAGTGGGATTATCATGACGGGAATAAACGATGCTGCTGTAGGCGAGACAGTCAACATTGGCAGCGGCAAGGAGATCACAATCAATCAGCTTGCTGAAAAAATCAAGGATGTCGTCAATTCGCAGGGTGTTGAAATCAGTCATATTGAACAGAGGCCCGGCGATACCCTGCGCTTGTATGCGGATATTTCGAAAGCGGAGAATCTGACAGGTTTTGTCCCGGAGGTGGGTTTGGACGAAGGGTTGGCCAGACTTGCTAAATGGTTCAGAAACCGGGAAGAATCACCCGAAGAAATGCTTAAAAGAGAATATGCGAAGAACTGGCTGAAAGTGAAGGATTAATGGCTGAAGATATCGAAAAGAGAAAAATACCCCTCGCCAGGCCTGTATTGGGGAAAGAGGAAGCCAAAGCCGTAGAGGGGCCGATTTTTTCCGGTTGGGTCACACAGGGTCCGGAGGTGGCTTCTTTTGAGAAGGAATTTGCCGAATATGTCGGGGCTGATTTTGCCTGTGCGGTGGCAAACTGCACGGTCGCGCTTCATCTTGCCTTGCTTGCTGTTGGAGTCAAGCCTGGTGATGAAGTAATCACAGTCAGCCATTCCTTCATTGCGACTGCAAACGCAGTCCGACACGCAGGCGCAGAACCGGTTTTTGTGGATATTATTCCGGGAACCTATAACATGGATCCATCCCAGCTGGAATCCCGGATCACTGAAAAGACCAGCGCAGTGATCTGCGTTCACCAATTGGGCATGCCCTGCGACCTCGAAAAGATTCTGGAGGTTTCAAAAAAATACAATCTCCCATTAATTGAGGACGCAGCCTGTGCTATTGGCAGTGAAATTCTTTGGAACGGGAAATGGGAAAAAATTGGAAAACCGCATGGGGATATTGCGTGTTTCTCATTCCATCCCCGCAAGGTGATGACAACCGGGGACGGGGGCATGATTACAACCGGCAATGCCAGTTATGATGAGAAATTTCGCTTGCTCAGGCAGCACGGCATGTCCGTTCCGGATACGGTCAGGCACGCATCCAAACAGGTTATCTTTGAATCCTATCTTGAGGTGGGCTTCAATTACCGCATGACGGACATCCAGGCGGCGGTTGGCAGAAAGCAGCTTGAACGCATGCCTGAAATTTTTGAGAAGCGCCGCTACCTGGCGGATCGTTATAACCATATGTTGGGTGAATGTGGCATGATTGAACTGCCGGTTGAACCATCCTACGCCCGAAGCAATTGGCAGAGCTACTGCATCATGTTATCTGGTGAAGTGGACCAAAAAGAGATCATGCAGAGAATGCTTGATGACGGTGTTTCAACAAAAAGAGGGGTGATGTGCATCCACCGGGAGCCTGCATATGCTGGAACTGAGGCCTCAAAATCCGATCTCCCGGAAAGCGAGCGGGCACAGGATTTCGGTTTAATCCTTCCTCTCTACTGCCAGATGTCTAATTCGGATCAGGAATATGTTGTGCGGTCGTTGCTGAACGCTTTAGGGCAGTCATAACGATTCCATTTATAAAATATGAGCGATTACCGGGTTGAAAGATCGGATGGGCTTTATAAATCACTCGGCATCCCCTGGATTTATAAAATCATCTCGCGAATAATTACTCCTGGTGGGCGGGAAAACCTTTTAAATATCGTCCGGAAGACAATGGAATCTCATCCTGATATTAAAACCTGTCTGGATGTTGGCTGCGGCCCGCGCTCTTTCTTATCAGATACCAGGATTTCGTTCATCGGTTTGGATATTTCACTTCCCTACTTATTAAAACTGGGTGAATTAGGCGTTCCCGCGGTTGTTGCTT
>CAYPPV010000148.1:0-3232 GCA_964412705.1 uncultured Pelolinea sp.
CAAGAATACATGGATGCATGGCTAAAGTGCCATGCGGCCTTGCTTTCCCCTCCATCGCGCCGGCACTCTATCTGTGTGAGAACGATCATTACCGCATGGCCCGCACGCGGGATGCCCTAGTGCTCGCTTTCAGGGCGATCAGGGAGGGATTCAGCGTACTTAAAAAACTGAATTATCCAATCCTGCCCCGATCTTTCCGCCTTTTTCAGTATATTCCGGAACCCATCATGGTCTTTTTGCTCAAAAGGTTTCTGGACAATCCACAGATGGAAGTAGCCATGGTCAGGCATGCAGAAGCAATCAGGGATGAGGTGCAACAGCTGAATGGTGAGTTCATGGTGCTGGTTGAGCGATCTGGCATGTTTACCCCAACCATTCAATTTTTAATTGATCAGTACAACCGCAAAGCCCCGCCGCTACCAGACGGCAGCCGCAGTATCCACATGAACTGGTCCAGTGTGCTGGTTATGCTGCTCGTCCTGGTGCTGCCCTTTTTGGCAGGTCTGCTGGTTTTCTAAGAATTCATTCTAGCCTGATTCAAAAGAAAGCTGATTTATGCAGCGCCGGTCCGGTTATTATTTGTGACCAACCAGACAACCAGGGCGGCTGAAGCAGCGGCAATGATGCCAAGACCGCCCAATTCAATGCCGAAATCCGTGCCCATCATCCAGCCTGGACCCCGTACAGCAGTCATGAACCCGAAGATGGTATCCCCACTTATTTTCCCTGTCAGGTTGAGGATGTCATCCTGGAACAGATTCCATGCAAAATGGAGCCCCACAGGCAGCCAGAGGTTGCCTGTTCTCAAATAAACCCACCCCAGTAGGACCCCGGGTATCGCCAATAGCGGGATGAATTCCAGCCAATTGCTGTTCCTGGCGCTGGCTGCCAGCAGGTGGGAGGCACCAAATATGACAGCGGAAACAAAGACTGCTCCTTTTTCGTCCCATGCTTCTTTCAAGCCAGTAACCAGGAAGCCGCGGAAAAGAACCTCCTCAATAACAGCGGCGGTGGCGTTTACCAAAATCGCTAGCCAGGTTGTCCGCAGCCAGACGCCAGCAGGTTCTCCGGAGAGTGCCAATCCGCTGATGCGGATCCATCCGAAAAGTAAAGAGAGTATAAAAACAAATAGGATTCCAGCGGAACCCGCCAGAACACCTTTGGATAGATTTTCTGCCCAGTTTTTTTTGAGAGGAAACAGGATTTCCCCCGGCTTCTTTTTCAAAGCAACCCGGATTACCGGAGCTGTGATCAGGATTCCGGCCGCAATCATACCAATCCGGGAGATGGTGCTTCCCACAAAAATCTGTGCATTTTCTCCAGCTCCCACCTGCCTCATAAGATAATTGACACCCAGACTGAATGCGGAAATTACCAACTGTACGGCCAGGAACACCATGGCGAACATGCCGATAATTTTCCAGACTTCAGGTTTATTTTTTTCCATGTTTTCATTCTGTTTTTCTGCCATGATTTCTCTCCTTGTGGATTTATCAGCAAATAAGTTTAATCAAAGAAAACCCAATCTATAAGTTCAGAAGCTAAGAAAGCGTTATCTGGATTTCAGTTAATGAATTTATTTTGAAATTTTTCATATCAGACCAAGAATGCCAATCAGTTTGGTATCAATGGATGTTAGAAAGAAAGAAATGTGATCGATATATTTGGGAAGATATACAGGGATTACCAGAACCGTGTACCAAGGTTTACTATTCTTGTTGGATTTCAAGAGATAATTAAAAGGAAAAATGCATAACGTTTTCTTTTAGATATTTCCTGGATAGATCACTGATTGGCGTTTCTATCCGAGTGCGTCCATAACCTGCTTGAAAATCTTTTCTCCGTCAACCATCCCATAGGCAACCGTGTCGATATCCTGGACGATAATGCCAAGCGGTTCGGCTTTTTGGATGATTCCTTTTTTCTTGAAGCGCACTTGTGGGGCAACCAGGATGACGTCCATCCTGTCATTTTCGTAATCCCATAATGATATTCTTGTGGAATCGACAGCCCGAAGCTCCATTTCTTTTCCAGCAGCGGCGGCTGCCTGCCGGATTTTTTCTTCCAGCATGCTTGAGGACATACCCGCCGCACATACCAGCACGACCTTTATCTTTTTATTTGTCATCATGTTCTCCTTATTCTTTAACAAATTATACCGAAGGCAATAAATCAGATGATGGATTATTTAATGGGTTTATGGTTTAAATGATATTGGCGAAATCTAATCCTGCAACAATCTTATATTTAACAATTCATTCAACCCAGTGTTGGTACAATTTCGCATGTGAAGAAATTTCTGGTATTGTTTGCGCTTCTTCTGAGCGCATGCACAACGACATCCTTAAAAGAAACCCCGACATCTCTATCGGAAGAGGTTATCGGTCAAAAAATATTTAATCATACGCAATCGGCTTCTCCCGCAGCAATTGCGATTACAGCTTCCCCAACACTTGAGCCAACTTTGGATACCAGGCTGTCCCCAGAAGAATGGCAGAACTGGCCAGTGATCCCCGAAATTTCAGGAATGACGCGGGAAATTTATCGAAAAGGCATCGAAATGGGGAATGATCCTACCGCGTTTTCAAAAGTGGGGGACTGCCAGAATCTGAAGGAGTACTTTTTAGGCCGGTATGACCATCTGGATCAATACGAGTTTGATTTTGATATTGAACCGTACAGGGATACAATAGAAAATTTCCAGGGACATTTTTACCGGGATGGTCAGGCGGCCAAGTTCGGATTTACCGCCGCCTCACCCCTGTCACAGCTCCAAGCGGACCCGGAAATTTGCATGCCGGATGAGACGCCGCTTGAATGTGAAATCCGCGTTACGAAGCCATCATTTATCGTGATCAGCCTTGAATTTCCGTTTTCGGGCCGCACGCCGGAAGTTTACGGGCATTACCTCCGCAAAATAGTCGAATATGCCATTTCAGAGGGCGTGGTCCCCATCCTGGCGACCAAGGCGGATAATGTGGAGGGAGATCACTCCATCAATCACACGATAGCCCAGATTGCTTATGAATATGATATTCCGCTCTGGAACTGGTGGCTGGCGGCGCAGCCGTTGTGGAATCACGGGATTGATACTTACCGGGATGGCTTCCATATCAGCCAGCAGGCTTGGTGGGAGCGCAGCAAAACCTTTCTCCAGACACTGGATTTCCTCTGGAAAGGCCTGCGAGAAGGGTGAAAAATGGACTTTGAAGGAATACTCAAGCGATTATTT
>CAYPPV010000149.1:0-3200 GCA_964412705.1 uncultured Pelolinea sp.
ATCAGGAAAAAATGGTTTTTAATGCAAGAACGATCCTGCTTTTCATGTTTTTTCCTCTCATCGCGGGAATTTTACTTTCCCTCGCCGTCCCGCAGCCAGTGATTGGTTTGATTGAAATCATGCATCCACTCGACAATAAATCCGGAAAAGAAGCAGTTCAGCAAATCCAATATGCCTATCATCAGCCAGAAATCAGAGCTGTTGTCCTGGTGCTCGACTCACCTGGCGGGACTATCAATGACACAGAGTTGGTTTATCTTGAACTGAACCACCTGCGAAAGAAAAAACCGGTCGTGACGATGGTTCAGGGACTTTCCGCCAGCGGCGCATACTATATCTCTCTCGCGACAGACTATGTCTTCTCCAATCCTTCGGCAATGGTAGGGAATGTTGGCGTTATTGGCCAATTGCCGCCTAATCCGATGGTATTCGAAGAAGTCTATTCAACCGGGCCTTATAAACTATGGGGGACAGCCAGGGACAATTATGTCCGGCAGATTGATCTCATGAAACGCAGTTTCCTGGCTGCCGTGGAAGCAGGAAGAGGTGATCGGCTGAATGTCTCTATAGAAAGGGTATCCAGGGGAGAGGTTTATCCGGCATCTGAAGCGCTTCAGTTAGGGTTAATTGATGAGCTGGGATCGCAATCCGAAGCGATAGAAAAAGCCGCACAACTGGCGCACATAGCAAATTACAGAACGGTCAATTTATTTTCGATTATTGAGGATGAGGACGAAGAAGAAGAAAATTTTTTTGAAGTAGATGAGAATGGTGAGCCCACAGGAATGCCAAAAGAGCCGGGGTTTTACTATCTGTTTATCCCAGAGATAAAAGGCGGGTTGAAATGAAATTGAAATGCCTCCTCTTGGCTGTGTCTTTGTTTCTTTTGCCTGTTGCTTTAAGGACTCTGTGGTTCTACAGAGGTATGTCAATTAACAGAGATGATGTCCAAAGCCCTGATTATGAAAATTTCCAGATCAACCAGCCCACTCTTTCCACACCCGTTTTTGATCATTCTTCAAGAACCGAAAACCAAAAAACAATTCTTTTTGACCAGGCACATCGAAACCAGTATTCTATGGCAGAAATTGAAGCACTGAGAGATCAGTTCCTTTGGAAAGGCGCTGAAATCATAATGCTTGAGGGAGAATCCGAATTGGAGCTCCTTCTCAAGAAAAGCGATGCTTTTGTCATCATTTCACCAACCGAATTCTTTTCAGAAACCGAGGTGGAGTTAATTGAGGAATTTGTAAACCGCGGCGGTCGCTTGCTGGTAATTGCTGATCCAACCCGTTCAATCACTGAATATGCAACTGAGCGGGAGGAGAGCGTTATTATTGCAAATGAAATCCTCGCGCCCTATAGGATTTCAATCAAGAATGATTATGTGTACAATCTTGCGGAAAATGAAGGCAATTTCCGCAATGTAATAATCAATTCCCCTGAAAATAACTTTTTAACCAGGAATATTTCCGAGATCGTTTTTTATGCCGCCCATTCTCTCTCGGCTTCCACAGAGCCCCTTCTGACTGGCAGCGAAAATACCCTTTCCTCACTTGATGACGCGGCTTTTGAAATTTCCCTTGCCGCAACCGACACCAGCCAGAACGTCCTGGTAATGGGAGATATGACATTCATGGTCACGCCTTACAACCAGGTTTTGGATAATTTTCAGCTCATTCTCAATATCGCCGACTTCCTATACGGTGGAACCAGGGAAAAAAGGCTGGATGATTTTCCATATCTCTTTAAAAGAGATATTGGTCTTATTTTTCATGGTGATATTGATTTGGATGAAAATTTGATAAAAAAAGTGGCTGATTTGAAATCCTTGTACGCCCCGGATGATATCAGCCTATCGATCTTGGAAGAGCCTATTGATGGTTTTGATTGTATCCATTTAGGGATTTATCCTCCTGGCGAGGATTTGGAAGCTTATACAGAAAAATTCGGTATTCAATTTAAATTATCGGATGGAACCGCAATGCCATTACTCACCCCAACCCTGATAAATGAAACGACGGATGGTGATGGGCTGGAACAAGAAGACACCAACGGTGAATCACCCGCAGATGAAGAAGAAAACCATGTCGGTAATTTTTTCAGAATACCGGGTTTTGGGAATGTACCTGACAGCGGTTTTGGCTATTTCCTCTTAGACAGCAGGGAGGGCAGTATACATCTAATTTTGCTGGCAGACAGCCAGGAGAATGCTATTAACCTTCTCTCGCTTTTTTCAGGCGGTTCTTTATCAGGATGCCTGATTCACGAAAACATTGCAGTTTGCGAGCAGGATGCCCAAGCTGAAGGAATGCCATCTCCCCAACCGGATATTTTGGAGGAGCCGCTTATGGAAGAGGCAATCGAAGGCCAGATTCTAACACCTACCGCAATTCCAACCGAAACACCCATACCAACGAGCGTTCCCAGTCCGGAATAGCAAATCCGAAAATATTTTGATAGAGGCATGCAATCTATTTGACTCTTACTAAAGAATAGTTTTGAGTGCCCAGTTTGATTTTTTCTGCATGTTCCAGGCAATCCTTCCAGTGAACATCGGGATGAACATGAACAAATTTATCTTCTGACTCTTCAAATGGAAGATTATCAAATAACTGGCTGTCCCTAATGGCTGAAGCCGCATTAACGAGATCCACGCTTGCCCTGTCAATCGCCACAGGATCGAATGACGCTGCAATGCCTATATCCGGTACGATTGCGCGGTCATGAAAATTCGCACAATCACAATCCGGTGAAACATTCATTATGAAATTAATATGAAAATGCAGTTTATCTTGAAGCACAGCAAAAGCATACTCCGCCATTTTTTTACTTAAAATTTCTACGGATTCATCATAAATCGCCCTGGCTGCACCGTAATGGCAGCTGGCAACACACTGACCGCATCCAATACATTTCTCATAATCAATCTCAGCCTTATGCCTTTCGTTATATGCAATAGCGTTTTCCGGGCAATTTTTTATGCACATGCCGCAAGCGACGCATTTCTCCTCAACCATTTTGGGTTTCGAAGATGAATGCATTTCCAGCTTGCCTTTCCTGGAACCACATCCCATGCCGATATTCTTGAGAGCTCCACCAAATCCTGTTTGTTCATGGCCTTTAAAATGATTGATGCTGATAATTGCATCCGCATCCGCTATGACTGAACCAACGTTCTTAAGTTCAGTCATAGCGTA
>CAYPPV010000150.1:0-3172 GCA_964412705.1 uncultured Pelolinea sp.
TCAGCCAGGGTGATAATGAAAGCGCGGTCTCTTAATGCGCGTAGTCTTACTTTTTCATCTTCAATATTCGTGTAGCGCTTTGCTTCAAAATAATCGATCATTTTATCTATATCATCAGAAGGAAATTGAGGCAGCCTTTTACCGGGTTTCCTCGTGCGTTGGCGGATCAGAAGCTGTACTTTCGAAAGGTTGATGTCAGCCAGCTTCTCTGCAACGAGATATTCAATGAAGCCTTTTATCGCAACAATATACATCTGCTCTGTTGTTGCCGCGTATTTTTTCAAATCATTTGCAAACCAGCTGATTACATCTTCAGGAATGGAAGATGGCGGTTCTTTATTGATATCTATCCCATTCTTTAATAAAGATTCTCGTAACTTCTCCAATGCAGTTTTATAAGATAGGTATGTATTCTCGCTTCTCGCGAGTTTTACAGTGTTCAGATATCCATAAATCGCCTTATTTATGGTCAGCATATCCATATTATATTCGCAGATACAATGTTTGTGATAATAATACTTATCGAAAGCATTATACCTGAATTGTCAAATTTCTCTCTCCCCTACAGCGAAAATAGGTAATAAATAATAAATTTCTAATTAAGTAATTATGGCATGGACAGAAAAAATCATACTTTGATCAATTTGCTTACATCTAAACTGCCCTATTCTAGATATTTTTTATAGACCGTATAGCGAATAACAAGATAAAATCCAGAGCAAACATTATTTTTCCCAGATTAAATTACGCTTAACGAATAACTATGCGCAATGATATGATTTTATTACCATATGGTAAACAAACAAGATCACTTAACCTATGTAATTACAGTTATTTCGTTATACAACCTCGTTATCATACGGTGCAAAAGAATGAAACGTATTTAGTCAAACAAGCTTTTTCGAGTGAAAAATTCAAGAAATTGGGAAGGTTTTTCTTTAGAAAATCAATTGGTGTGGCGATAAATGACCCGACCCGGCCAGTACCCCACTCCAAATTGTTGGGTATTTTGATTGATTTTCTTAAAAAAAACCAAGCTGATCCTGAAAGAATTTGTTTTTATATCGCAACAGGAACTCACAAGCCACTCTCAAAGAAAGAAATCTATGAGTATTTGCCCGAATTTGTATGGAAAAACTATAAAATTTACAGCCATAATTGTGATAATCCGGAATCTTTGGAATATTTGGGAAGAACAAAAAGGGGCACATCTGTCTTTGTAAATAAAGGATTCTGGCAAACTGATATCAAAATTGTTGTAGGAAATATTGAACCCCATCATTTTATGGGTTACTCGGGTGGTGTGAAATCGGCTGCGATCGGTTTGGCAGGCCGCGAGACAATACGCCAGAACCATTCCATGCTCTCGAACCCAAAAGCCAGAATGGGATTATACAAATCCAACCCCATGCGTATGGATGTTGAGGAAATAGGCAGGATGATTGGAGTGAATTACGCACTGAATGCCGTAATGAATAATAGAAAAGAAATTATTGATTGTTTTTGGGGCAATCCAGCAGATGTTATGGAGCAAGGAATAAAGACTGTTCAACGCGAAATGCTGCTGGATGATACCAACTTGATACACAATTTTGATATTGTGATAGCCTCTGCAGGAGGTTACCCAAAGGATATCAATCTATACCAGGCGCAGAAAGCGATCACGCATGCTTGTTTTTTTGCAAAGAAAGGCGCACCAATAATATTGGTTGCAGAATGTTCAAGGGGATCGGGAAGTGAGAGGTTTGAAAAATATATTCATAAGAGAAATTCCTTCGTGGAGGTATTAGAGGATTTCTGCTCCCAGGAATTTGAAATCGGTCCCCATAAAGCTTATCAACTAGCAAAACAAGGAATTAACCACCCAATTTATTTATTTTCGAATATGCCAGAAGATGAAGTCAGGAAATTTTTTATTGCTCCCGTAGGGAATTTGGGCAATTTAATTGAAGAATTAACCAATCACTCTAAAGGAAATCCTGAAATTGCTGTTTTACCTTATGCAACCCATACCCTGCCAAAGATTATTGAAGCTTGAAGATATCGGACAAAGATAGAAGTTGGTTGAAAAATACGCGGCTGAATGGAAAAAGCCTGTAATGGAAAAATCTGGCTATGTAATGCTGCTGGATAAAGAATTAAGTGAATTGAAAAATCCAACTTGGAAATTCTTTATTAATCATGGTATCGTCTGAAAATTCAAAGGGTTATAATTGTTGAAATGGTCTTTAATTGGAGCTGAAATGGAAGAGTATCCGGAAACAAAAGGTAAAACTACTATCGATCCCAGTGTATTGATAAAAATCTCGCGTCTTACAGCTTTGGGCGTCCAGGGAGTGAGTGGCATGGCTGTAGGTCCCCATGGTGTTGAAAATATTTTCCGGAAAAATTACAGTAGTGGAGTAAAAATAGAAGTTGAGAACAATACAGTCTACATTGACCTATACTTGATTCTGGATCATGATGCTGATTTATATAAAACCAGCGAGACGGTTCAGAAAAAAGTAAGCCGAGCGATAACCGAGATGGTAGGTATGGAAATCGGAAAAGTAAACATCCATATAGAGGACGTGGATTATAGCGGTTAATTCATTTTCTGATCAGATATGAAATCCCGCACAAAAGCGAGAGCGATCGCTCTGCAGGTTTTGTACGAACACGACCTTTCCAAGCATCCAATTGGAGAGGTATTGCAGTATAGATTTCAGGAAGAAGAATTAGAAGAAAAATACCAAAGATTTACCTTTGAAATTGTGAAGGGGGTGCATAAAACCTTTCCCGTGATGGATGAAGTGATTGCGGAATATGCCCCCGAATGGCCTCTGGACCAGGTTGCATCCATTGACCGGAATATTATACGCATTGCCCTGTGGGAATTTGGGGTTGAAAAATGTTCCCCCGTCAAGGTTGCGATTAACGAGGCAGTTGAATTGGCAAAGTTGTACGGCTCAGACAGCACTCCCAGATTCGTAAACGGTGTTTTGGGAAGCCTGGCATCCAATTACGGGGATTTCAGCAGTAAACTCGACGGAATTGAGGTCTCTCAGGGATAAGTAATCATGATAAAGAGAATTTTGTTTCTTATTTTCTCAATGGCGTTATTTTTTTATTTATCTTCCTGCAGTGTAATAAATTTTGGGAATGAGAATGAATCAGAAAAAATTTCATTTTC
>CAYPPV010000151.1:0-3172 GCA_964412705.1 uncultured Pelolinea sp.
GCCGGGGATACCTGCGTTGACGGCGCCGAAAGCTACACCTATGGCCATTCCTTCGGGCAGATTGTGGATCGTGATAGCAAGAATTAACAAAACACTGCGCTCGAGTGAGGTTTTGATTCCCTCCGCAGAAGAAATCGGCAAACCCATATGCAGATGGGGCAGAAGTTGATCAATAATATAAATCACGATACCTCCCAGCAAAAAGCCCACCGCCGGTGGGATGAAGGAGGGGATACCGAGGTTTTCGGAAATCTCAATTGAGGGAGCCAGAAGGGACCAGTAGCTGGCAGCGATCATCACACCTGCGGCAAATCCAAGCATGCCGTCAAGAAGTTTGCGGCTGATTTCCTTGGAGAGGAATACGCCAGCCGCTCCAAGAGCCGTGACCCCCCATGTGAATAAAGTGGCAAAAAGAGCCTGGACAACTGGATTAAATTGGCTTAGAAATGCAATCATCTATCCGCCTTCTGGTTATTAATTATGAATATTATACAAAATATTCTAAAAATTTATGAATTGGACGCCAAGTTATAATGAAATTCTAATGAGGGATATTTTTCGAAATTTGAAATAATCCACTGAGAAAAGAGATTGATTATGCCTGATAAAAAAACCAATCAAAAAGGAATCCTGTTCATTGTGTCTACGCCAATTGGTAATTACAGGGATATTACCCTGCGTGCGTTGGATATCCTGAATTCCGCAGATATCATCATTGGAGAGGAGTACCGGCAAACCACGACGCTGCTGAAAAAAATTGGCGTCGATAATTTCCACATTCTCACACTGAATGAGCACAATGAGATAGAACAAACCCCGGAGATTATCAGGATGCTGCTTTCAGGTAATAAGATGGCGCTGATTTCAGACTGCGGAACGCCTGCATTTGCTGATCCGGGTACAAAATTAATCAGCCGCTGTGTTGAACTGGGCATAAACGTAAAGCCGGTTCCCGGTCCGTCTTCTCTGATGGCAGCGGTATCGCTGTCCCCCATTGCAATGGAAGAATTTCATTCCGTCGGTTTCCTTCCCAGGAAAACTAAAGAACGCCAGTCGAAGATTGCAGAATTGAAGAAATCAAAGCTCCCTCTTATTCTGATGGATACACCCTACCGGATGGAGAAATTGGTGCAGGAAATTGCCCAACATTTGGGAAAGGGCAGGCGGTTGATGCTGGCAGTGGATCTGACAAAACCAAAAGAAAGTGTGTTTTATGGTCCCGCTGATGACATTTTGCCGAATATTAAGGGGCAGAAAGCGGAATTTGTTCTGATCGTTTATCCCTGAACATCCCGCTGATCCAAAAGAAACTTTCTTTTTCTTTTTGCGTAATAAATAATAGGAAGGAAATAATTATGGAAAACCGCAGGTCCGGATGTTTATCCGGAATACTGAAATTGTTCTTATTGGATAAGCTTTTTGACTGGCTACAGCGGAAATTTGGCTACCGCAGCGGGTCGTGCATGGGATGCGGATGCGGGTTGATTTTAATGGTGATTTTTATATGGCTTGCCGCATCTATTGTTTTCGGCACTGACTGGTTCAGGTTATTCTAAATATGGAGAGGATTTTATGAATAAAAAAATTGTGTTAATAACAGCAAGCGTGCTCGCCTTGATATTTGCTTCCTGCGGATTGCCAATCCGATACACTCAGGTCCGGGGAAATGGAGAGCTGGCTGAGGAATCAAGAAAAGTTTCCGGATTCAACCGGGTTGAGCTTAGCGGAATTGGAACGTTGATTATCGAACAGGGAGAATCCGAGAGTTTGGTAATATCGGCTGAAAAAAATATTCTGAAATTCCTTGAAAGCAGGGTGCGTGGTTCGACGCTTTTTCTTGGCACACAGGATTTTGTCAATCTGCAGCCGACAGAGGACATCACTTACCGCTTGAGCGTGACAGATCTGCGGGATATAGAAACAAGCGGTCTGGGAAATGTAAACCTGGACTCATTGGAAACGGACCAGCTTACAGTAAGGATCAGCGGCAGCGGTGAGGTGTTCATTAAATCCTTGGTTGCGGATACATTTGATGCGCGCATCAGCGGCCTAGGCATGGTTGAAATTGCCGGTGAGGTTGGTGACCAAAGGATTGAAATAAGCGGGGCGGGTGATTATGTGGCAGGAGATTTATCTTCCCTCAACGCAAGGGTGGAAATATCGGGCACTGGCGACGCATTGCTCTGGGTGCAGGAAAAAATTGATGTGGACATCAGCGGGGCAGGATCCGTCCGGTATTACGGCAGCCCGGTTCTGAATACGGAAATGAGCGGGCTGGGTAACCTGCAATCGCTAGGCGAAAAATAATTCTCTTTTGCAATGCGCCGGTATAAAAGCCGGCGTATTTCATTTAACCGGATATGCAGTAATGCCCAATGCCCCTGGTCCAAAATGGGCGGCTAGGGAAATGGAGATTTCACTGAGAACCGCTTCCTGGCAGTTGAAATTCGAAATCACTTTTTGAAGCAGGTCGATTCCTCCCTGCCGGTCTCTGGCATGCACCACGCCGGCATGGATAGCAGTATCCCCGAATTTCCTTTTCATTTTTTCTATTAATAAATCAATGGACTTGGCTCTGGACCGCACTTTTTCACCCATTTCGATGATGCCGTCCTTCAGTTCAATGATCGGTTTTACGTTTAGAAGGGACGCGAGGGCTGCCTGAAGAAATTTAATTCGTCCGCTCATCCGGGCAAATTTCAATGTATCCAGGGTGAAAACCAGTTCCATTTTTGAGCGCATTCGTTCAAGTTCGTGGATGATGTCTTCTAATGGCTGCTTGTTTCGGTCCATCACTCTTGCCTGTTTTGCCATCATACCCATACAGATGGTCCCGGAAGCGGAGTCAAAAGGAATCACTTTGAATTCGCCTTTCAACTCCTCGGCCGCCTGGTCAGCAGATGCTTTCGTACCGGATAGGCGTTCGGTTACGTGAATGGAAAGGATGGTATCTTCAGGTTTGGAAATTTTCCTGTAGAACTCGATGAATTGAAAGGGGGTTGGCTGGGAAGTGGAGGGAAGCTGTTCGGTTTCTTCCACAATTTTATAAAACTCTTCATATCCGATATCTACCCCCTGGAGGTATGTTTTTCCTTCGTGGATGATGTTAATCGGGATCAAATCAATCCCGTATTCCTGTTGCCAGCCCTCAGGAAGGTCACCGGCAGTGTCC
>CAYPPV010000152.1:0-3145 GCA_964412705.1 uncultured Pelolinea sp.
ATCCTCTTCGAAATGGACACCCCGCGCGCCATTGAGGACATGACCGAACTGCGCGAGGACCACTCGCGGACACGCGTTCACCCCCTGTACGTGCTGATGGTTAACCCCGTCGGCACGCTGCTCGCGCGCGTCACCAGCGACGGCATTCTGGCGGGACGCATCATCAACAGCGCGTTGGGTGCTCTGAGCGTGTCGCTGGCGGATGCTTTCTTCCTGCGCTATGGGCGCAAATCTGTCGACGCCTCTCTTCTCTCATCGCTGTTCGGCGCCACCACCAGCCAGTATTTCCTTTCCTCCATCCCCGATACCCACTCGCTGGCTGTAGTCAGCTTGATGCTGGCATATGCGCTATTCTTTACCTCCTTGAAAGAGAAAAATGTACATTTTATTCCATGGTTCCTGGTTGGGATTTTCACGCTGGGCGTCACCACCACCAATTTTGCGCAGACCGGCATCCTTTTTTTTATCGCCTGTTTCAATGCGTATGACGGGAAGAAACTGTGCAGGGCCCTCGTCCAGTCTGCGCTTTACGCGTCGGCAGTCCTGTCCGCGGTAATCATTCTTGCGCTCATTCAGAAAGCCCTCTACCCGACCACGGCATTCTTCTTCCTGCCGCAGTCCTTCACCGGCGAATTGGATTACACCAGTTCCCTGGTAATCCATCAGCCGCGTTATGTGCTGTCGCACCTAGTCCGCACCTTCCTGCTCATTAACATCGCTGCGCCGGTGCCCCGCTTCTTCAATATCCCCGGCCTACAGAACCCAGGGGTAACCTTCGCCGCGTCGGGCAATTATTCCCCGATTGGATGGGTCGCGTTGGCTCTCTGGGTCGGGCTGATGCTCTTCAGCGCGGGGAAGATCTTCCTGCGGAAAAAGCATCTCCTCTTCTATGTCGGATTAAGCGCTTGCCTGGCTTTCAACTTTCTGCTGCATGCCTTTTACGGCGTGACCGAAAACCGCATCGAGTTATTTCTCTATACGGGCAACCTGACTTTCTTGATAATAACCCCGCTGGCCGAGGCGTATTTACCAGATATGGAGAAATATTTCCGCGCGGCGCTGGTCATCCTGGTCATATCGCTGGCGGTTAACAATTTCCAGGCAATGCGCGCGGTCATCCTGGCAATGGGTGGATAGATTCTTCTGATAGGGATTTGCGGATGGTTATTCTTTTTCTAAATTGGGAATGTTCAATTTGGCAATAAATTTACGGGCATATTCAGCAGCCTTTTTCACCGCGATTAGACCGTACACCGTAAAAAACGGTATGGAGGATTCCAGTACGCTGCGGTATCTCTGCTGGACTTCAGACACAAACAGCATCAGCGTGAATCCCAGGATAAAGAGCCCGATACTCAATGTGCCCTTTTCCCTTTTATTAAACATGCAGTATATGGCGCCGATGGCAGAAAGGATAGATGAGATGATCAGGAATGAATCAGCCAGGGGTTTCACCAGCAGACCCAGCCTGTCCGCGTCATAGGCCATCAGGCCGGTTTCCACCTGGTTGTAAGCAATCCAGTCGTAAAACCCCTCATTAGTCCCCCACATGTAAACAAATTTGTCCCTCAGAAAACCGGACACCTCGTCCGGTGTTTTGCCTTTCACCAGCTCAAGGGATTCCTGGATCAGCAGTGAATTCACGTATTGGTAATCCTCATCGTAATCCCGGTACAGGTTGTTCATATAGGATTGGATGGGCGTGTTCACCCTGCCCCCTTTCTCCATATCCAGGCCAATCCGCAGCGTCCAGCCCAGTCCGAACTTATTGGGCGGGTATCCGAATTGGTGCTCGATGATGGAGAAGCAGGCAGCTTTCGTAGAAATGAATCCGATAATCAGAATAACGATAAATAGACCATTAAACAGAATTTGCCTTTTGCGGTTCTTTCCGCTGGATGTCCTTTTTATTAAATCCGTTTCGGACAAGAGAAAGCTGAGGATGAAGCCAATCAGCAGGATAACCGCTACGGGCTTGTACATATCCATCAACCCCAAAAGCATTCCCGTCAGGATGGATATTATGCTTTTCTTATATATTTTTATCTCTGGATGCTTGAAAATGGTTAGGTACAGGAGAACAACAACTGGCAACAGCATGACAAAGATATGTTCGCCGCTAGGTAGGTTCACATAAAGGGTGCTGGACGGAGAAAAAACAAATATCAGGGCAACAAGAAAACCATATTTTTTTGAACCGAAAATTTGTTTTCCTGCCAGGTAGATGCCTACAGCCGTTAACCCTGCAGTGATCACATTGATGGTTTTGGCTGTGCCTATTGAGCCGCCGAAAATCCGGAACAAACGGCAGAGGGTGATGCTGTAAAAACCCCAGTATGGAAACCTGGCGCTGTACAGCGACCTGACCGGACCCCGCATCAGGTCGATCGCGCTGTTGATCACGTCCCCGTAATCGGAAACCGGCAGCGTGTTGAAGAAGATAACGGATAATTGGCGGACCAGGACAGTTAATACAGACAATAAAACAATGATGCCCTCATTGCTCAGACCGCGGATTTTTTCAGAGGAAATCAATATAAGAAAAAGAAAAAAGGCAAAAAACAGGATGATAGAGAAAGTCCGGTATCTGCCATAGCTCCCGAAATGATCAATGGCAGCAGCCGCACCGAAAGCAAAGGGCAGCAGTGCCAACAAAAAGAAAATAATTTGAACTGTTTTTTTCTTTAATGAATGGAGAAGGTTATTTGGCAGCATTTTATTCGGAATGATTTCCAGATAATTAGCGGGATCGTTTTATTTTAAATGATCGGGGAAAATCTCTCTCTGACACTGAATTTTTTGAATAATTTCTTCAACCATAAATTCCATTTTAGGATGAATTTTTATGTATGCCTTTCCATAATTAATGGTTCAAATTTACTTAAAATTTTTCATTAAAGCAATTCTAATTGAAAAAATGCAACACTCCAACTGTTTCTCCAAAACAGGAAATTTGACTCGCTTCCAAGTCTTGTGAGCTTCCAGCGGGAGATCACAAGGTCTATTCTAGACATAAGCTTGCAGGCTGCCTGAGGTAGTCTGCAAACCTCCACTACTGAGGATTTTTTTTAATTAGCTATCAAATAAAGATGGCGAGGGAGGGATTTGAACCCACGACCAAGGGCTTATGAGTCCCCTGCTCTAC
>CAYPPV010000153.1:0-3058 GCA_964412705.1 uncultured Pelolinea sp.
GGGAATCGTTTTGAAAGGAAATATCGATGTTGAAGGAATTGAACTGGATGTGGTCCATGGCAGAAAAGAACCCCGAAATGTACCCATATATATCGGTGCAACAGGGAATAAGATGATGGAGCTGACAGGTGAAATTGCGGATGGTGTTGTTTTAAATTATTGTGTGCCCCCAGAATACAATAAAAACGCTATGGATCTGCTTGAGAAAGGCGCGAAAAAATCCGGAAGAAATCTAGATGATCTTGACAGACCCCAGCTTGTAGTTTGCTCGGTGGATGAAGACAGGGAAAAAGCCATTGATACAACCCGTGAACTGCTTACGCAATACCTCGCGCAGCAACCCCATATTGCCAAGGCGTCTGGCGTGTCACAGGAGGTTGTTAATAAAATTCAATCTATACTTGGTTGGCCGGCCACTCATGAACAAATTCAGAAAGCCAAACACCTTGTACCGGAAGATCTTATTCACAGGATAACCGCTTCCGGGACACCAGATGAAGCTCGAAATAAGGTTAAGGAATATTTAAAAACTGGCTGCACCTGTCCCATTCTATACCCAGTAGGTGGAGATGTTAAAATTTTAATTGATACCTTCGCGATTGAGTAATGGATAAATTTATATGAGAATGCCAACTTACGTTGTGGGTCATGTAAACCCCGATACCGATTCAATATCTTCCGCAATTGGATATGCGTGGCTGTTGAGAGAGAGGGACGGTAATGATGTCATAGCCGCCCGTTCAGGTGTTATCAATCAACAGACTTCCTGGGTGTTAGATTATCTTGATATCGAAGTGCCTTATCTATTATCCGACGCATCCCCAAGATTTGAATCCGTGGCACATCATTACGACACAACGACTCCAGAGAAACCCCTCAGTGAAGCATGGTCAATAGTCAGCAGAACTGGGGGGGTAGCGCCTGTAATTACAGAGGACATGAAACCCTTTGGATTAATCACTGGCGAGAGCCTGTTCACGCTGATTAACCAGCTGGTTGGACCAATCCCTCAAAGCAAGCAGACAACATTAAATGAAATTTTAAATCTGCCATGCAAAGAAGCCGCTGATACAACTGTTGAAAAATTCAATTGTTCTACAAGGATACGGGATTTATTAAAGAAAATCCTCCGCGAGGAACACAATGAATTTTGGGTGGTTGATGATGAGGGCAAATATTTTGGGATTGTCAGGCAAAGGGATTTGTTAAATCCACCCCGCATCAAATTAATACTTGTTGACCACAATGAAGAACAACAGGCAGTTTCAGCCCTGGAAGAAGCGGAATTAATTGAAATTTTAGATCATCATCGTTTGGGAAATCCGCCTACCAATGCGCCCATCCGATTCACTGTGGAGCCAGTGGGAAGCACCTCTACGCTCGTAACAGAAAGAATTGTTAATGCTGGTTTAGCGCCACCTCCTGAAATTGCCGTTCTCTTAATAGCTGGGATTATATCGGATACATTGAATCTCATCTCTCCAACCACTACTGAGCGTGACCGCGAAGCATTAAAAAGGCTTTCAAGATGGGGATTTACACCCACATCGAAATTGAAGAATGAAACGGTAGATTCTTTCGCCGAAAAGGTGCTTGCCGCAGGAACCGGTCTGGGCAGTCGGCCTCCCGAAGAAATTGTCACCGGTGACTTAAAAACATATTCTGCCGGTGACTACGATTTTGCCATCGCCCAGGTAGAGGTTAGCGACCTTTATGAACTTGGAGAACATCTCCAAGACCTCAAAGATGCGCTTAAAGACTTGCGGACCAGCAGAGGAGTAGATTTTGCAGTGCTCATGGTTACGGATGTTGTTAGGGGATCCAGCCAGCTTCTTGTTGAGAATCCCCCGGCAATCCTTGAGGATCTGCCCTTTCGGCATAATCCGGATGGAACACTGCTGGCAGAGGACATGGTTTCAAGAAAGAAACAGCTTGTTCCAACAATATTGAGTTTATTGGGAGAATAATTTTTCAACGGAGAAAGAAATGTGGGACAGCTATTATTCTGTCTGTAGTATTGAGGATGCGCTTTCAATATTAAAATCTAAAGGGCGGAAAGCAAAAGTGGTTGCAGGGGGAACCGATCTTGTTCTTGAAATAAAAAGAGAAATGCATCCCGAAGTGCATACTCTGATAGATATCAATAGAGTAGAAGGTTTAAATTCCATATACGAAAATGATGAATACATCTATATCGGACCGACTGTCACACACAATCAATGCCTTGTTTCCAAAGAGCTAGCAAAATTCGGAATTCCCCTTTTAAAGGCATGTAAATCTATCGGTGCGCCACAAATTAGAAATATTGGGACTGTTTATGGCAATATAATCACCGCTTCACCTGCCAATGATACCATTTCGGCCCTAATTGCATTGGATGCGGAAATTTTTATATGCTCCAGCAAGAAAAAAGAATGGATGAAGCTGATTGATTTTTATAAGGGGGTTCGAAAAACAATTATGAAGGAAGACGAGATGGTCGTGAATTTACGGTTCAAAAAAATGTCTTCAACCCAGAAGGGAACTTTCACGAAATATATTTTACGACAGGCGCATGGCATATCGGTGGCGAATGTAAGCATCCTTCTCGATTTTGAAAGAGAGATGATCAGAAACGCGGTCATTACTCTTGGAGCAGTTGCTCCTACCGTTCGTAGAGCCAAAATGACTGAGGATTTTCTGAAAGGAAAAAAGTTGACAAGTGATGTCATAAGCAAAGCAGGGCAAATGGCAGCAAAGGAGAGCCTTCCAATTGATGACGTTCGGGCAACAAAAGAATTGAGAAACCATTTACTCGCCGTTTTGCTGGAAAGTGGTTTAGAAGAAATAAAGGAAGAAAAATGGGCCAAATATGAAGCTTCCCCCGTTCTCCTTTGGGGAAAAAGAAATCAAACGCAATTAACATTGAATGAGACAATCAAACACACGGAAAAAGATGAGATTCGCACAACAATCAATGGAAAAAAATACACATTACGTGGATGTCATGATCAGACACTGCTGAATCTTGTGCGCGACTATGCGGGTTTGACAGGAACCAAACTCGGCTGCGGGGAAG
>CAYPPV010000154.1:0-3056 GCA_964412705.1 uncultured Pelolinea sp.
GGGGGCGGCAAATGGACGGTCGGACAGCCGGGTATATTTTGAAGGGCAGACAGTCTTTTCAACTGTAGCTGCAAACGCTTTTCAGTCTCACGTCTTTGAATCAGTTCATTCTTGGCAGTCGTGTAAAGCTGCGCATTCTGGACAGCCACACCTGTTTGTTCTGAAAGGGTGAGCAGGATTTGTTTATCTTCATTGGAAAAGAACTCCTCCGATTTTTTTGGTCCCAATGCGGTGAAGCCAATTAAATCACCCGCTATCTTCATCGGCACAAATAAATCCGCATTTAATTTATTGAGAATATCAATCTCCTTTTCCCACATAGATTTAAAGCTTGGATGGATATCAATATCCTGGCTGGTGAGAATCCCGTCATTTTGTAAAAGCCACTTTACAATAGGATGATCGCATGAAATGGATGTCCTCGGAGGGAGTAATTTTCCTATTTGTGCAGTCAGTTTGTAGGAGTGATTTCCGTTCGGCAGTAGAAACAATAGAGCATGACTTATATGCATGGTATTGACTACTTCCTGTAATATCATTGTCGTTAGTCGATTCACATCGATTTCGGAAGAAGCAGTCCTGCTAATCCGCTGAAGCATCTGAACAGAGTTGTATCTTTCACGGAAAAATAAACGGTCAATTGCGTTCTGCATAACATCCCGGAAGGGTTGGGCCGCGAGTGCGGTTATCATTGCCACAATAACCGATAGCGTGAAGAGCTGAGTACCAGTGTAAAATTGAAAGATATTAATTGCATAATTGATAATCAAAAAATATCCAGCCCCTAGAATCATAGTGGGGACTGCATAAAGCAAGCTTTTTCGGATGACAACATTAATATCTAGCAAATTATGCTTCAGAACCGCATAAGTGAGAAGGATAGCTGAAATCAAATTGGCGGCAATGTCTATGGGATACATCCCCAATTCGGTGAAATTGACAGTAGAACCAATTATGATGATGGAGATACCTAACAAAAGGAATTTGAAACGATTTTTCTGGGTTGAATCCTTGGAAATCCGGAATGCTTTATAGAGAGTAACCCAGTTAAATATCATTAATAAATATCCTGGACCAGCAATAACATATATCAGCGTTGAGAATTCATATGCCAAATTTCCATCAATAATCGCAGCATAAGGAATCGCCCAGGAAGAAAACTGAATCAGAATAATGGATATTACGCTGTATACGTAAATTAGGGGAGTTATTTTGTATTTTTTATAAAGCATATCCTGCACAAACTGAAAAAGCGCAAGCATGGAAGCCAGTGCGCCGGATGTCATCATTCTGAACCAGAAAAGTATGCTCTCCCCGCTAAAACGGATAACAAAGGCGGCAAAAGACCAAACAGCCATCGCAAACAGGTAAGCGCGAAAGCTCACCCTCGCAGCCGACTGTGGCTTGCTGAAAGCAACCACGAAAAACAGGACAGCATAAACAATTAATGCTGCCAGCGGAATGATAACATCCATGGCAAAATGCATAGAGTTTTCGATATTATTCCTCTGTTAATAACCTTTTCAATATATTCTCCTTGGGCTGCATATGAGGCGGTTTAATGTGCGCAAGATCAGCGCCACCTTTCCGTTGCGCTTCAATATATCTATTAAATGCTCCAACAGGCAGCATCGTCATCTTGAATTGGCCGTCACCAAATATCTTCTCCATATCGGCAAAATCGGAGTGGACCCGCTTCATTTCTTTGAGTATCTTTTCATGGATTTCCTGGAAACTCCTGGATTCATCCTTTTTGGGTTCTAAATAAATGTGCAGAATTGAATCCCCTTCAAAAATCTCCTTTCGTGCGGTCCAATCTTCATAAAGCACCCCGGAATTATCTATTGCTCTCCAAATAGAGGTTTCTGTAAATCTTGCCATGGAACCAATATCAATCAGGTCATCTGCTCTTGAATAAAACTGGAATTGGGGAAGGGCTATTCCCGCTTCTTTGTCCTCCATCGCAACAACCTCAACAAGATCTCTTATTCGATACCTCATGAGGGCGCCGCCATAGAAATTGGTAAACACAAACTCATAGATCCCGGGCTGCAGCTCATCCATCAACAGCGTCTTGGGCTGATAACCCGGGTCCTGTTTTGATTTTTGATGTTCCTCAAATGGAATAAACTCATAAAAATTGCAGTCAGGAAAGAAGGTCATGCCTTTAAAGCTCCATGACTGCATCCCTAGCATTCCTCCCTCCGTGCAGGCATACCCTTCCAGCGGCTTCCTTCCCCAGTAATGTTCAATTCTCTTCCGGTATACATCCGTGTCCATACCACCTGTCATGATGCTCTTTACTTTCCAAATGTCCTTTGGGAGCATATTTCTTTTTGCCAGTTTCGCTTTGATAAACCCATTTAGCAGGCGGGGTATCGCACGCGGCTTGATCGTTTTCAGTGAAAAGCCTCCGCCCGCACTTCCCTCTTCAAATTTTTCACCCATCTTTCCCAAGACGCTGGCCAATCCAAAAAATATATCCAGCCCGTACTCCATCGCCTGGAGAAAACCGGTGGAAATCCTATCTCCAAACCCCATTTTTTCTCCCTCTTCCAAAGGCGGAACAAAGCGGATGTCCAGCTGGTCATCCGTAGCCCGGCTGATATACCCCGATGTATATGGGAGAGGAGCGGTTGCCAGCAGTGCCACATCTCCAGGCTCAATATTAATGTCACCCTTGTATTTACAGGATGACAATATGACTGCGCCAACTACTACTTCGCCCAATTTTTCATAAATGCGGTCTGTATAGGGGATCCATTTGCACGGATATTCCCCGGACCTCCCTGAAGTTCTGGCCCATCGGTAGTTGCTAGGCGGTAGATCTTTCTCGCTGCGATCTATCAGGAATGGAACATAATCCTCATAAGTTGTCAACGGAACTTTGCTCCGATATTCCTCAATCGTTTTGGGTGGTTTTTTTCCAAAAAAGTGTTTTCCAAGGTTACTGTCCTTAAGGATGTTAATCTGCTCAAGGAGAAGCCTTTCTTGGATTTCCATGTAGTCTTCTATTTTTAGGTCTAGAAAACCACAATATTTTTTCCAAATTTTTT
>CAYPPV010000155.1:0-3040 GCA_964412705.1 uncultured Pelolinea sp.
GCCCACTGGGTCGATGCCCTTCTGCACTGCGGACACAGCCACTTTGGCGCGCTGTCCGGGTTCCCGCGCGATGGAGCGGATCTCTACCACACCGTGGTAAATCTCCGGCACCTCGTTTTCGAGCAGGCGCCGCAGGAAATCACGGTGGGTGCGGGAAAGCAGGATCTGCGGTCCGCGTCCTGTCTCCTTGATTTCAGCGACGATGGCCCGTACCCGGTCATGGATGCGGAAACGCTCGAAGGGGATCATTTCACGCCTTGGCATGATGCCTTCCGCGCCCAGCTCAAGACCAATGGTCAAACCCTGCGAGTTGGCAGCCTGGACGATGCCGCTGATGATCTCTCCCAGCTGTTTTTCATAGTATTCAACTTGTGCGGAGTGCTCCGCATCGCGGATCTTCTGTTGGATTACCTGCCTGGCTGTCTGGGCGGCCACGCGGCCGAAATCATCCGGAGTGGATTCCACCATTACCAGATCGCCAAGTCGCGCGTCCGGTTCATACTTTTGCGCTACCTTCAGCTCAACCTCCGTCTGCTCGTTCTGGACGCTCTCCACCACCTCTTTTTCGACCAGAACAGTGAACACACCGTTATCCAGATCTATCAACGCTTTTACTTCCTGTGCGTTGGATGCGTTGACCGATTTGCGGTATGCGGAAACCAGGGCCTGTGCCAGTGCTTCCAGGATGGTTTCCCGGGGCAGTCCCTTGTCTTCCAGCACTTCATTGAATGCCAGAGCGAATTCACTTTTCATGACGCCTTTACTCCAGTTTCCGTTATTTCTCTAATACGCAGAAAAGTGGGGGGAGCCCACTTTTCGACGAAATCGATAAAGCTATTACTTACGACTTTATTTTAGCATGCTTTGCGGCGCTTGACAAGTAAATATGACCAAAATTCTAAAATTTATCCTTTTTCAGCGAATGTGCAGTTTCTCCGCTGTTCTGAAACAATTTTTGTGCGCCTGCGGAAAATGGCCGGAAATTAATACGCATTAGTATAAATAAATGCCTCTTAAAAACCATAATCTTTGTAGAGAAATCCGTAAAAAACCAAATGCTGCCTAATCAAACTTCCTGCGTTAAAATTCGGGGAGCATGCGAACGATTTTGAATATTCTTTTCTCCTTGATATTGCTCCTCCTTATGTGTGCTCCGATGGTTGTCTGGCAGACGCATGAGGGGCTTTGGGATGATTTTTCCATAACAGAGAACCGGCCGCTGGAGCGCTTCGGCACCTATTGGGCAGACCTGAAAAACGGCCTTAAGCGCATGCTGGATGGCGGTTTTGGTGATGCCTATGAGGAATATTTTGTGCGGATTGCGGAGCAGTCTCTGCAAAACCAGATTCTCGAAGCTGTGGCTGACCAGTTTCCCAAGAGACTGAACCTGATAAAGATCTCCAAGGCTTATGACCGCGCGCTCATCACCGGGACATATGGCCTTACGGCCATGCCGGCTCTGCCGGCTTCCCTGGATACGGATTATTTCATCATGCGGGATGCCCCTGTTTTCCTGCTGGAACCCAAACAGCCCGGCTATATTGGGTTAAAAACGGTTGAGAACCGCGCGCAGAACTACGCTGACCTGGTGGATGCTTTCCCTGAACTTAATTTGTATGTGTTTTACATCGAACGGGTGGATCTCTCCCCCGTTAACCCGCTTAATCCATGGTATCAAAACCTTGACCTGGGATCCTCTTTTGACCATTTTATGAAAATTAAGCCGCCTGGTTTGGAGGTGTCCACCATGGAGCTGGAGAGCTTTAAGGATCACCGGGAGCTTTTCTATAATACGGACCACCACTGGAACATCCGCGGAGCCTGGAAAGGCTACGGCATCATCTACGATATGCTGGCGGAAAATTATCCTGAAATCAGCCCCAAGCTGGACCTTCAGGAATACCGGACCGTTGAGGGCGTGAATTTCTGCGGTTCGTTTGCTCGCCGCACGCTCTACCCCTGCGCCCCCGAACCTTTTGAGTATGCCGTTGTGGACCTCCCGCCCTACCGTACCTGGGTGAACGGAGAGGAGACGGTTTACGGGAATCGGGAAGCTTATCTCAGAGGCGAGTTCAGCCGCCATCCCTACACCAACCACTACTCTGAGTTCTTCGGCAATGTGGTGGATGAGGTTCTATACCGCTTCGATAATGGCTCCGAACGGGATCTGCTCATCATCGGCGGATCGCACTCCCAGGCGGTCCAGCTTTATGTGGCCGCCCATTACCGCACAACTTATGTGGTCGATCTGCGTGCATTTGGTGAATTTGACTTTTCGGATGCGGTCGAGAAATATGGCATTGATGATGTGCTGGTGCTGGGGGATGTCATTGTTTACGGCAGATCTGGATGGGAGATAAAGCTTTGAGATATCATTTTTCTCCAAGGATGGGTAAATGAAGAAATGAAGCACCAGGCAAAAAGATCTTCTGGCAGCAGGCTGTTTGGCGCTTGTGTCAATACTCATCCAGTTTGTGTTTCTCAATCCGCCGATTTTGAGCGACCAGTTGAATTATTTCTTCCTGGCAAAAAATTTTCCAGACCTGCCAGCCCCCTCCGGATCACCAGTCGATGCGGCTCGGCCTGATCCTGCCGCTGGCTGGACTGATCCGCCTTTTTGGATACACGGAAGCCGCTTATTATTTCCTGCCCCTAGCTACGTCTGCGGCTTTTTCCATTTCCATCTATCTTCTTGCGCTGGCCCCTGTATTTCTTTTCATTATCATTGTCTATCGGATGAAATTAAAGGAAATCATCCTGTTCGGGCTCGGCTTCGCCATTCCGTTTGGTTTTGAGATGCTGTTCAACGGATGGCTTTATGGAGATCATTTAGCCAGACTGAATTCTGCATCTCCAAGTTTAACTGAGGGGAATTTTCCCATAGATCCACTGCGGATTGCATCCTACTTCGGAATCATGCTAGCAAATTTTGGAGGAGGTGGCTATTTGTTGCTAATTCCGATGCTCATTCTGGGAGCGGGTTTTTCCCTGAAAAGGAAGCAATTCTCCAGCCTCCTCTTTCTCTTTTGGACGGTTAATG
>CAYPPV010000156.1:0-3010 GCA_964412705.1 uncultured Pelolinea sp.
CCCCATCCCCTACCATGGCCACAACTTTTCCTTCTTTCTGGAACTGCCGCACTATATCCGTTTTTTCGCCTGGAAGAACTTCGGAAATTACTGATTTAACACCGGAGATCTCTCCGATAACGCTTGCTGTTCGCTGATTGTCGCCGGTTAACATAATTGTTTCCAGTCCTAAATCATTAATTTTCCGGATTGCGTCTGCTGATCCTTCTTTTATTGAATCCGCGATGCCGATCACGCCTATGATTCTTTTATTCTCAGCAACGAGTATGGCCGTTTCTGCTTTTTCTTCAATGGCTTTAAGGTAATCAACCGAATTGTTCAGATTAATTCCTGATTCTTCCATCAATCTACGGCTTCCAACTGTGATATTCTTACCAGCTACGACAGCCATCACACCGCGCCCGGCCACCGCAGTGAATTTTTCAGGTATGGATAATTGGATTCCTCTATTCCCCGCCTCTGCAACAAGTGCTTCACCTAATGGATGCTCACTCCCTTTTTCAACACTAGCTGCGATGGACAGGATTTCTTCTTCTGTTTGGTGATTGCTGATTGATTTGATCTGCTTCACTTCCGGCAATCCTTTGGTAATCGTACCGGTTTTATCGAAAATAATGATGTCCAGCTTGCCCGATCTTTCCAGCGCTCCCGCAGAGCGAAACAGAACGCCCATTCCGGCGCTTTTCCCGGTACCGACCATTACGGCAGTCGGAGTTGCCAACCCCATTGCGCAAGGGCAGGCGATTACCAGAACAGCCACCATATTGATTAACGCTCTCGTGAATGTGCTTTCTTGAACGAGAATTGTATATTCCGGAATAAAGTAATACCAAACAATGAATGTCAATGCAGCAATTCCGATTACAACTGGAACAAAAACAGCGGAAACCTTATCCGCAAGGCGTTGAATGGGTGCTTTACTGCCCTGAGCTTGCTCAACAAGTTTGATAATTTGAGATAACGCGGTTTCCTTGCCCACTTTAACTACTTCGTACTTTATCATCCCCATCTTGTTAAGCGTGCTGCCATAAACAGCATCACCAATTTTTTTTTCAACCGGCATGGATTCACCAGTGAGCATTGATTCATCAACTGCGGTATTCCCAGATACCACAATTCCGTCCACAGCGATCTTTTCTCCCGGTCTGGCAATGATGATATCACCCACCCTCACATCATCCACGGGTATTTCTATTTCTTCCTTATTCCGCTCAACTCTTGCCCGCTTTGGACGAAGATTAAGGAGCTTTTTAATTGCCTCGCTCGTTCTCCCTTTTGCCCTTGCTTCCAGAAATTTTCCCAACCGGATCAGAGTGATAATCACAGCGCTTGTTTCGAAATAAAGATGCCCGTCAAAGACGCCCAGAACGATTGGTATCGAATAGAAGTAAGCAACAGAAGAGCCCATTGCTACCAGCACATCCATATTAGCAGAGCCGCTTCTCAAGGATTTATAGGCACCTACATAATATTGCGCCCCAACATAAAATTGAACCGGGGTGGCCAGTGCCAGCAACAGCCAATTAAACCACGGTTGGCTGGAAATTGTGGATGGAATCAGCATAAAATCTCTTGCCATCGACAGCAAGAACAAAGGCAGGGTGAATAATATGCCAATATTTAATAGGTTTCTCTGATTCTGTATCTCTTCTTCTCTCGCTTTTGCCTCAACATCTTCTCCTGCTTCTCCCAGAATTTTTGCTTCAAATCCAAAGCTTTTAATGCCTTTTCTAATTTCCAGCTGGCTGATGATAGTTGGAATATAGGAAAGGATGACCTTGCCGCTGGAGGGATTTACAGATACTTTCGTGATCCCTTCTACTTGTGCCAGTTTTTTCTCCAGCGTTTGCGCATTTATTGCGTCAGACAATTCTTTTATATAGAGCTCTGCCTGGCCTTCAGCAACGTCATAACCGGTCCGTCGTATCCTCTCCACGAAATCAAAAACACCCGCCTGCTCCGGATTATATGCGACTGTCGCTCTCTCGGAAGAGAGATTAACAATGGTGTTTGACACGCCATCTACTTTTTTCAAATTTCTTTCAACAGTAGCAACACAATTGGCGCAAGTCATGCCTTTTATGGGCAGAATGATTTGTTTTGTTTTTTCCATTTTTAGAAACCTTATGTTACTGGTGGGTAATTGATTTCCTTTAAAGTAGCGACTATCATGCCTTCATCGGCTGGATCTTCGAATTCAATTTTCACCTGTTTGGACGCCAAATCCGCCTTGGCTTTTTTCACTCCCTTGATATCCTTCAGTTCCATTTCAATGGTATGTATACAATGTGCGCAGTGGATAGATGGAATGGAATATGTCACTTGTTTCATTTTTTTCCTCATTTACTTTATTATTATCAAATATATCATATATATACAAGTGTTATTATTAATAATATATAAACAAATTCATCATTACCCTGTTAAAAATGTTGTAAGATTGATGTAGGGAGATATCATGAAAAAATTTAGAGGGAAATCAATACTTATAACCGGTGCAGCCAGACGCATCGGCAAAAGTTTGGCTCTCGCAGCAGCGAAAATCGGTGCATGTGTCATCATTCATCACGGCCATTCCGATGAGGAAGCGGCGCATCTGGTTATGCAAATCAATCATCTGGGGGTAGACGCAAAAATGATTAAGGCTGACTTTTCTCAGCCCGAGGAAGCTGTCAGATTACTTGAAAAAGTGATGAGGGAAGAAAAGGACCTTTTTGCACTCGTAAACAACGCCGCAATTTTTAAGTCGATGAAATTTTCAGACACATCACTCGATGATTGGCGTTTGCATATGGATATCAACCTCACCACTCCATTCCTATTAAGCCAGGCGTTTTCAAAATCAATCAGCGACAGAAAAGGCAGAATTATTAATATTCTTGACTGGCGTGCGCTCCGCCCAGGAAAAGATCATTTTCCATATACCATTTCGAAAGCAGCTCTTGCCGCTCTCACCAAATCAAGCGCGATTGCTTTAGCACCGCGTATCACAGTAAATGGCATCGCTTTG
>CAYPPV010000157.1:0-3005 GCA_964412705.1 uncultured Pelolinea sp.
AAGCCTTGTAGGAAGCAGCCTGGATATTTCCGGTTCTATTTTGGGTGATGTGAATGTATTTGCAGGTACTTCTGTGATAAGAGATACAGCCAAGATCAACGGTTCCATAAACCAGATCTTTCATCAGATTGAAATAGAACCCAATGCTGTTGTATCCGGAGAGATAAATGAATTTGTTCTGCCGGCAAAGCCGGGTGCGGATTTCGGCGAAGGATTTGCCAATTTTCTTGATTGGCTGCGTCCAGACCGTATCCTTGCCTTCCAGATCGGCAGAGTAATTCTATTCACCTTTATAGCAGTGCTGGTTACCTATGTGCTCAAGACTCCCACAATCCGTATTTCCTCAGCCATAACCACCAATCCGATAACAGCATGGGGTGCAGGCATCATCACCTGGATTTCAGCTCCTGTGATCTCATTTGTTCTGATCATTACCATCTGTCTCATTCCATTTGGAGTCCTGCTTATTCTGGCATTTCTGATAGGCATGCTGTGGGGATGGATTGCATTAAGCTTTCTTGTAGGTGAAATATTTGCAGTATGGCTCAAACTTGAATGGAGCGAAGAAGGTGTCGCAGCAGTGGGCGCGCTTATCCTGGGAGTATTAACAGTCCTGATTTCTTTCATCCCCTGCCTTGGTTTCTTTATCAACCAGATAATCGGCGTTTTTGGACTGGGCGGGGTGCTGATCAGCCGCTTTGGCAGGTATGTGTAAGTATTTCTATTTCATGATATCCCCAAAGCAGGCATGAAGCCTGCTTTATTTTTACTGTGTATAATCTAAACAATCTCAGGACGAGAGGAACGGATGAAGCAGGTAGTACAGAATCTGAAAAACGGTAAAACAGAGATCGTTGAGGTGCCTGTTCCGGCAGTAAAAGAAGGCATGCTTCTTGTCAGGACAGAGGCTTCCCTGGTATCAGCGGGAACTGAGCGCAATCTGGTTGATTTCGCGGGAAAAGGATTGATCGGCAAAGCACGCTCCCGCCCCGACCTGCTGAGACAGCTGATACAAAAGGCTGAGCGGGATGGAGTAATCACTGCTTTTGAATCTGCAATGAACCGCCTTGACCAGCCCCTACTGCTCGGATATTCTTCGGCCGGAACGGTGATCGAGACTGGTTCAGGCGTAAAAGGATTTCAACATGGCGACCGCGTCGCATGCGCGGGCGGCGGATTCGCTGTCCATGCGGAATACGCAGTTGTCCCGCAGAACCTGGCTGCCCATTTGCCCGATTCGGTGGATTTCGAATCCGGCGCATTCTCCACAATCGGGGCAATTGCACTAAACGGCATCCGTCTGGCCAACCCCCAAATAGGTGAAACCGCCTGTGTGATTGGGCTCGGCCTGCTAGGTTTAATTACCGCACAGCTTCTAAAAGCAAACGGGTGCAGTGTAATTGGATCCGAGATCAACAGCCAGAGGATTGAATTTGCTAGAAAAATAGGCATTGATGCCCTTTCAAACGGGGAACTGGAAGAAACCTGCCTCTCCCATACGAATGGCATGGGATTTGACCTGGTTCTGATTTGCGCGGACACGGGATCAGATGAAACAGTCAGGTTAGCCGGAGCGGTCGCGCGCGACCGAGCGCATGTTGTGGCTATCGGTGCGGTCGGGCTGGATATTCCCCGAAAGCCCTACTATGAAAAGGAGCTGTTCTTTCAGGTGTCCCGCTCCTATGGACCGGGAAGGTATGATGAATCCTACGAAGTGAAAGGCGTAGACTACCCTCCAGGGTATGTGCGCTGGACCGAAGGGCGCAATTTAAGCGCATTTGCGAATCTACTTGAATCCGGGAAGATTGATGTTAAGAAATTAATCACACACCGCTTTCATATTCAAGAAGCGGTAGAAGCTTATGATTTGATTACCGGAAAATCTGGCAAGGATTATATTGGCGTTTTGCTAACCTATCCTAAAACGGGAAAAACAGAAACCCATAGGGTTGAGCTCCAAAAAACCATCCCTTCTGCCTGCTCAGAGGTGCAGGAAGTACGGTTGGGAGTCATTGGTGCGGGCAATTACGCTAATGCGGTTTTTCTTCCTGCTGTTAATAAATCAGACAAAGTGATAAAGGCCGGTATTGCCGCCACTTCAGGAACAAATGCGCATCATGCAGCCAGCAAATACGGATTTAATTACGCAACTTCAAGAGCGGAAGAAATTATCAGCGATGAATCCATTAATACCGTTGCTGTGCTGACAAGGCACAACACTCATGCAGATCTGGTGCTGGAGGCAATTGGAAGCAATAAACATGTTTACTGCGAAAAACCCCTCGGTATTAAATTTGAAGAAATCAAGAAAATCGAAAATGTCCTTAAAAAGAAGGGCCATCCCCATCTTATGGTCGGATTCAACCGGCGTTATGCCCCATTTTCAAGGAAATTGAAGGATTTCTTGAAAAACAGGCGTGAACCCTTGTACCTGCATTACCGGGTTAACGCTGGTTACCTGCCCCCATCCCACTGGCTCAACGATCCGGAAATTGGAGGAGGACGCCTAATTGGGGAAGGATGCCATTTCATTGACTTTGCCTGCTTCCTGGCGGACCAAATACCCATGGAAGTAAATACACAGTTGCTTCCGGATAACGGAAAGTACAGCGGGGATAATTTCCACACTACCCTCAAATTCCCGGATGGATCCATCGCCTCCATATCCTATCTTGCAAATGGCAGCCCGAATCTATCAAAGGAGTACTTGGAGGTATTCTGCGGCGGCAGATCAGCGGTTTTAAATGACTTCCGTCTCCTGCAGCTTTTTGGTCAAAACGGGCAGGAAAAATTCCGTTCATGGCTGAAACAGGACAAGGGCCATAGAAATGCCTTGCGCGCTTTTTACGATGCTATTTTAGGAAAGGCACCAGAGCCGATTAAGATTGGGGATCTTCTTGATATCAGCTACACCATCCTGGCTTGTGATGCCTCCAGGCATGCCGGAAAACCAATACTTCTGAATGAATTCAAACAGCAATCGTGAGATGCGGTTCCCTTCAAGA
>CAYPPV010000158.1:0-2990 GCA_964412705.1 uncultured Pelolinea sp.
GCCAACCATTATTGTGATGATGAGTGCGGGTATGATTTGGCGAAGTTCACCGCCCCCCATAAAAAACATCAATCCGCCAATGACAAAAATGGTAGCCGCCGCGCTCAGATCCGGCTGGAATAAGATCAGCGCGGATGAGATGCCCAGAATCACTGCCATTGGCAGAAGACCGAAAGTGAATTCATGCAGCAGATTCCGTTTGCCATGCAGCCAGAAAGCGAGATAAATGATAACAACCAGCTTGGCAAGCTCAGATGGCTGGATTGATCCACGGAACAGCCCGCGCCTTGCACCCAAGCGTACTTCATTAACATAAAAGATAACCAGCAGAAGCATGATGAGCGTGACCAACATGATAGGAATAACAAATTTCTTGATTTTGTGATAATCAAAGAAGAATGCGAAGACAGCAGCCGCTGCTCCCAGAAGAAGGAAGCGGGTCTGCCGGATCAGCAGGTAAGAGGGGGCTCTACCCATAATGGAGACAGAATATTCCCAGCTGGAAGAATAAAGTATGAGTAGGCCAAACGCAAGCAAGGCGACCACTGTGATCAGTAAGGGCACATCAACGCCCAGATACAGCGGCTTGCGTTTGCGCTTATATTGCACCGGCACCGATTTGCTGCTCATACAAGGGCCTCCACAAGTTGTCTAAAATGTTCACCTCTCTCCTCAAAATCACGGTAAGCGTCAAAGCTAGTCCCGCCGGGTGACAGCAGTACAGTATCACCGCTTTCTGCAACACTGGATGCTTTTTGTACCGCTTCCTCCATCGTACCTGTATGCAGAACCTGGTAAGGAAGTTTGCCTCCTTCAAACTCTTTAAGCTGTTTCGCAATTAATCCAGCCGCTTCCCCAAAAAGAATCACTTTCGGTTGCTCTTCGTGAAGGACGGATGCAAGATCTTTCCATGGAAGGTCTTTATCTCTCCCTCCCAGGAGGAGTACGGTTTTTCCATTCACTGCCCGCAGAGCGGCAATAACCCGTTCCGGGGCTGTTGCGATAGAATCGTTTATCCAGCGTATGCCCCGATGCTCCTGAACCAGTTCGAGGCGGTGCGGAATACTGGTTATAGAGTGAATGCCTTCGTACATGGACTCAATACTAAATCCGGCGGCGTGGGCGGCACAGCAGGCTGCCATTGCATTGGAAAGGTTGTGCCTTCCAAGAAGTTGGACTGCTTTAGACGGGATGCTTCCAATAATTTTATTCCCTGATTTGATCTTGATGCTGTCTTCTCCTAAAAATACATCAGTCGGATGATTTTTGGATTCTTTGAATCCGAAGGTTATCAAGGTTCCGGGAACTATTTCATTCAGGGACATAGAGCCAGGATTGTCCCGGTTGAGAATGGCAATATCTCCTTTTTTTTGAAAGCTAATAATCCTGGCTTTGGCCTGTGTATAAGCTTTCATTGAAAGATGCCTGTCGAGGTGATTGGGTGTGATATTCAGAACAACGGCAATTTGTGGGGAGATGGTCGTCAGTTCTAGCTGAAAACTGGATAATTCTAGGATTACCCAATCATCGCTTTTGATCTCATCCAGGTAGCTGATCAACGGGGTTCCAATATTTCCGCCGACCCAGGCACTTTGCGGCGGTTGAAGGTATTTCTTTGCGATAGCCCCAAGCAGAGTGGTGGTTGTCGTTTTTCCTGCTGATCCGGTGATCCCGATCACTCTTCCCCTTACTTCCTCCATGAAAAGCTGGGAATCGTTTGTCAGGGGAATATTCATTTCCCTGGCTTTTTTAACCAATGGCAGGGTTAGTGGGACACCGCCAGATATGCATACATAATCCATGTCTTCTAACAGCTCAAATGGATGGCCGCCAAAATGAAATGCGATGCCCAAGCCGGCGAACTGCTGTTCGATTTGGATGAAATCGGAGGATGGTCTTGCATCATTGAGGGTTACGGAAGCACCCTTTTTGGCAAGGTAGCGTGAAGCAGCGGTGCCCTGCCGGGCGGCGCCGATCACCAATATTTTTTTCCCCTGCCATTTATTCATCTTTCACTCCACAAGTATCAATGCGATACCAAGCATGCTGGCGATTAATGAAACCAGCCAAAAACGCTGAACAACCTGTGTCTCGCTCCATCCCATTAGCTCAAAATGGTGATGCAGCGGTGCCATTCGGAATAGGCGTTTCCCCTTCGTAATCTTGAAATAAGCAATCTGGAGAATTATGCTGAGTGTTTCGCTTACCGGGATGATCGCTATTACCGGAAGTACCAGCCACTGTCCTGTCATCAAGGCGAAAGTCGCGAGCGCCGCGCCGATCGCAAGCGATCCGGTATCTCCCATGAATAGTTCAGCCGGATGGACATTGAACCACAGAAACCCGAACAGTGCGCCGACGATGGTAAAGCAGAATCGCGCCAGGAAAACCTGTTCCTGCAGGAGGGCAATACCTCCATATGCTGCGAATGCGGTTGCTGAAATCAGCCCGGCCAGCCCGTCCAGCCCATCAGTGAAATTCACGGCATTGGAAAAACCGACGATGATGATCGTTGCGATGGGTATGTACCAGCCACCCAATTCAATTGGTTCAGGATACCCTGGCCAGTACATTTCAGGCACCTCAACAACATATTTGAGCGCGAAAGCAGTCGCCAGACCAAGCGCCAGCTGAATTAGAAATTTGGTCCTGGCCCGCATACCCAACCCACGGCGGCTTCCGCGTATACCCTCCCAGTCATCAATCGCCCCAAGGATGCTGAAAGCGACTAGAACCAGCAAAGGAATCAATACAGATTGGCCGAGAATGTCGAATCCAAGCAGGGTGGCGGCGTTCAGTAAAACTGTGAGGAGCAAAACAGGTGCGATAATCATAAACCCGCCCATTGTGGGTGTCCCCAGTTTTTCAATGTGCCGGTCAGGACCTTCTTCCCGCACAATTTTCCCTACTTTAAAAAATTCCAGTAATTTGATAAGGGGACTTCCCCATATAACGGTCATGATAAAGGAAAGCAGGCTGAGAGCAAGAGA
>CAYPPV010000159.1:0-2976 GCA_964412705.1 uncultured Pelolinea sp.
GTTCTTGTCCGGCCCTCCAAATCGATTCATGATTTGAAAGTTTCATCTGTAAAAAAGAAATGGAAAGATAAAAGATTTGCGGCAGGAGCAAACCGGGACGAGATGATTCGCGGTGCCGAGGGAATCGGAATAGATATTTGGGAGCATACCGCTAATGTAATTTTTGCCATGAGGGAGATTGCATCACAAATTTCTTTGGACGGGTCTCTTGTGGAAAAAGGAGATTAAATGGCGCTCATTACGGGCAAGGGATTCTATATGTGGAAGGTCCCCAATTGTGAGAAAGGTGACCCTGCAAGAATTGCATATACTGCTTACAGAGCGGGTTTGTCACATGTACTGATCAAAATAGCAAACGGCATTTATGATTACAATTATGATATTGCAACCAAAAAAGACCTCGTTGCCCCAGTAGCTAATGAATTATTGAAATACAATATTCAAACATGGGGGTGGCATTACGTTTACGGAGATTTGCCCAAACGAGAAGCAGCGACGGCAATCCGCCAGATAAATAAAATCCCTCTCGCAGGATATGTAATCGATGCAGAAGCGGAATACAAGGGTAAGTACACACCCTGCCGCATTTTTATGAGCGAATTGAGAAATGCGCTCCCAACGTTTCCCATGGCGCTCAGCTCTTACCGTTATCCAAAATATCACAATAATCTTCCCTGGACAGATTTCTTATCAAACTGCCAGATCAATATGCCCCAAGTTTACTGGGAGCAATCCCACAATCCTGGAGATCAGCTCGCCAGATGCCTTAATGAATTCCAAACATTGGTCACTCCCCAGAAACCTATCGTGCCAACAGGAGCTACATATGGAGCCAACCATTGGACACCAACCTCCGAGGATGTCGTGGAATTTCTTAACAAAGCAGTTGAATTGGGACTTTCAGGCGCCAATTTTTGGAGCTGGGATTACTGCAGAAATGGCCTGCCCCACCTCTGGGACGTTGTCGCATCTTTTGAATGGCCGGATCATCCGAATCCGCCAAGGGATATCGTTGAAAAACTATTCGACTCAATCAACTCAAGAAATATCGCTAATATCCTGGACTATTATCAGCCAGATGCGGTTCATATCAATCCCGAAAGAACAATTCAGGGGCTTGAATCATTGGATAACTGGTATAGCGACCTGCTGAACGTCCAGTTTCCAACCTCAGAATTTAAACTGCTCGAAACCAGTGGTGATGATCCATCCAGATTTTTTAAGTGGGAAGCAAAACACAGTTCGGGGAAAGTTTATATCGGGTCAGATACCCTGGGTTTGAGCAATGGAAAAATCATTTACCATTATTCATACGCGGAACCAAAATAATAGAGCCCCGCGAAAATATCGGAGCTCTATTTTCTATGTATTTAATCACATCTATTCAGCGATTACTTCTTCAGAAGATGCCTCTTCTGCCTCTTCTCCTTCATCCCCCTCTTCTTGTTCGGGTTCAATTTCACCGGCAACTACAGCAATCCTGTCGATTCTATTTTCGGAGAAACCCGTACCCGCCGGGATTAGCTTCCCGATAATCACATTCTCCTTTAAACCGTATAGCGGATCCTTCTCAGCGGCAATAGCTGCCCCTGCCAGCACTTTGATTGTGTGTTGGAAGGAAGAGGCAGAAAGCCAGGAATCTGTATTAAGCGACGCCTTGGTAATTCCCAATAACATTTCCACAAATCTGGCAGGTTGTTTTCCCTGGGCGCGAAGCTCTTCATTCACTTTCAAAATCTCAATCCTATCGACCATATCGTTGGGGAGAAATTCAGAATCTCCCGGGCGGATGATCTGAACCTTGCTCATCATTTTGCGGATGATGACCTCAAAATGTTTATCATTAATGTTTTGTCCTTGAGCTCGATACACTTTCTGAATCTCAGAAAGCAGGTACAGCTGGCATGCATTGTGTCCATTGATTTTCAAAATTGTGTGAGGATTCAGGGAACCTTCAGTTAATGCCTGACCTGCCTGCACCTTATCACCATCACGAATGATTAACCGAAGGGTGGTTGGAATTTCGTATTCCTCAACTTCAGTCTGGTCATAAGAAACAATCACTGTATTATCTTTAACTTCAACACGCCCAGCGTGCTGAACCACTATTGAGGATTCTTCATTAGAAGCAAGGACATCGCCTTCTTGCACTTTATCTTCATTGGAGACTTTTATTTCCCATTCTTTAGGAATGGCATATTCATCCCGGATTAATTCACTGTGCTCCACTTTAACCATCCGCTGGTCGCTTGTTTCATCCGGTATCACGATTGATGCCGTTCCGTCGATGGTTGCCATAATCGCTTCACCCTTAGGTGTTCGCCTGGCTTCAAATAATTCCTCCACTCTTGGCAAACCAGTTGTAATGTCAGACACGGCCGCGATACCTCCCGTGTGGAATGTGCGCAGAGTCAACTGCGTGCCAGGTTCACCAATGGATTGTGCGGCAATGGTGCCAACCGCAGTCCCGAGTTTGACCATCACACCCCGCCCAAGATCAATACCGTAGCATTTCTGGCACAGACCATGTCTTAATTCACAGGTCAACGGGGATCTGATAAATACCTCATCAATCCCGGCTGAGACAATCTGGTTTGCGATGGTGCTAGTAATTAATTCATTCCGTTCAACAATGATTTCCCCGGTTTTCGGATCAACCACATTATCCGCTGCAACCCTTCCCTGAAGCCTTGATTCCAACGACTGACCAGCAACATCATCATCTTTTCTCATATAGATGCCATTGCGCGTTTCGCAGTCCTCAGCATTGATAATCATATCCTGCGCGACATCAACCAAGCGCCTTGTCAGGTAGCCAGCATCAGCCGTTCTTAGAGCTGTGTCAGCCAAACCCTTGCGTGCGCCGTGAGTTGAGATGAAATATTCAAGAGCGGTAAGCCCCTCGCGGAAGTTCGACTGAATCGGGAGCCGAATAATCCGACCTGCCGGGTCTGCCATGAGACCGCGCATTCCTGC
>CAYPPV010000160.1:0-2963 GCA_964412705.1 uncultured Pelolinea sp.
TGGAGGAAAGGGTGAAAGGATAAACAACAGTAAGTCCGTTGCCTTTGTTATCTTTGTTGATCGTATCGTTGGGCTATTGAGGGGAAAAGCAAATCATAGCTGATTCATCTGCACAATCGAAAATGGAGAAACCCACAGTGTAAACAGTTTCCCAAGAGTCTATAAAAAAGAAAACCCAGGTATCTCGTTTTGCTTCGTCCGTGGATTTTGATGGGATACGCGGGATGGTTCTAAATATTCTTCAGGAAGTGATTTCGCGTTGTGCAAACATTTATTATCAACTTAAAGGTTGGATATATACATGCGTGGTAGAGGTTGGCATAGCTATATACGATCAGGCGATGAGCAAGCGCGTCTTTCCTGGGACCTCCTGAAGCGCGTCCTGCACTATTCCAGCGCGTACCGCTGGCAACTGTCGGGCATGCTGGTGCTTATCCTGGCGGCGGACCAGATCCTGGTCTTCAATCGCGGGCGGATCGCTGAAAAGGGGACGCACACTGAGCTGATGGCTGAAGGGGGAATATACGCCAATCTGTACCACACCCAGTTTGATCGGCAGACCAGCTGATTTGGAATAATTTCTTCTAAGTAATACCCCTTTAGAAAAAGACTTTGACCAGTTTTAATGCTTTTTGTTTCCACGGCACGCGGTGCGTGACCCCTTCCTGGCCGACCAATTTATCTCGGTTTTCCAGGTACCAGCGGTAGTTGCGGCGCAGGGCGTCCTGGTTGGAAAATTCCGCTTGAAAGCCAAGTATGCTTGCTGCCTTATCAATGGAAACGAAGGAATCTTTGGATGCCGTTTCGTAAATCCAGGGATAGAGAGGAGAGAGCTTTAGGAATTCGAGCACTTTCAGCGCGGCGATGACGGGCGTGGCGGGAAAGGGAATGATCCGTTTCCCGAATCCGGCTTCCTCTAGCACCGCCTGGTAGTCTTCCCGTATGGTGGTAAATTCAGCGGCCCCGATGTTGAAGGTGTCATTGACGATTTCTTTATCCATCGTCATGCATTTTTCAATAACGCGGCACAGGTCCTCCACATCCAGCAGCTGGTAGCGGTTGCGCCCGCTGCCGATCATGGGAAAATTTCTGCCCTCGCTGGCCCATTCGTAAAAGATAGCGAATACCCCCAGGCGTTCCGGCCCGACAAAGGATTTCGGGCGCAGGATGGTCACCGCCATGTCACTGCCCCGGTATTCTTCGCAGATTTCTTCCGCCCTGATCTTGGCTTTACCGTAAGGGCCTACGCCTATCAGTTCATCGGTTTCGTATAAGGGGTGGTGGTCGGGCACGCCGTACACTGCCGTGGATGAAATATGGATGAAACGTTTAACGCCGTTTTCTTTGGCTTGTTCAATCACGTTGCGCGTGCCCTCGATATCCGTGGAATAAATCTCTTCGGGTGTGTATAGGGGCAGGGCTGCGGCCGTGTGGACCACCACATCCGCGCCTTTCATGCTTTCGCGCAGGTCCTGGATGCTGCGGATATCCCCCTGCTTGAAATTAATCCTGTCCCGCTCCGGATAATCAAAATCAACCAGGTCGATGCCTGCAATGTCATCATACCCTTTTGCTAAAAGATGGCGCACAAGGTTGATGCTCAGGAAGCCGCTGATGCCGGTAATATATATTTTCATTGGTTTTTCCATGCTTGTTTTATTTTTTAAAGCCAGGTTTAAGCATCATTTTTATAAAAATGGCAAATTACGCACTGTATTCTAACCCAATCATAAAATATGAATATTTTCCCATAAAAAAAACCACCTCCATGAAAAAGGCTGGTTTTTTCCTCAGTTCTATTTTCCTTTTTTCGGGGGTTTCAGAACCAGGACGGGAGTGTCCTGACTGTATGTATCGTATTTTTCTTGCCCCCCAAGCCAGCCCGGCCGCGACTAATACGGCGATAATGGTTGCGATCCATGCACTTAATGATTCTTTATTTCTATTCCCTCTATGAATTTATGTTTTGAATCCATTGTATAGAATTGAATATTATTTTGTGTTTTAAATTTATCAACAATTCTTCAATGCATTCAGAACATTCAGACGTATTTATAATTCTATTTCGGTGCCGCAGGGAAATTCATGCGCTCTTCCAGGAAACGCATCTGCGAGTTTGTGGATGGCGTCGCCACCGGTGCAGTGGTTCAGGTGATAAATCGCTTCAGGGAACTGCTCCTTTAATACTGCAATCACATGGGCCAGCTCTCTCCCGTCCGCTGCGATCAGGTGGGTGCCGCCGATGATGGTTCTTATGGGCTCGCTGAACATGCCGCTCACCTGGTTTAAGGTATTCAGCAAGCCGGCATGGCAGCAGCCGCAGATCAGTGTTAAACCATCGCTTGTTTTCAGCACGAGCGAAAGGTCATCCGAATATGGGTCCGGTTCGTAACCGGATGCATTTTCTATGAAGTGCCCGCTGCTCCGCCCTTCCGGTTCAGAGCGGCTGATAACTTCGCCGGTCGTCCACAGGTGCGGTAGCACTTCAATCGCCATTTTGCTTAAGGTGAGGTCAAAATGCTTGTCCAGATAGACTTCTGAAAAAGGGCAGCCGATTGATTTATATATTCCTTTTCTTAGTGAATACCGGGGGAGGAAGAGATCGGGATGCGCAATCAGCTTTCTGTCAGGTGGTCCAGGAATCAGAGCCGGGAGCCCGCCGGTGTGGTCATAGTGGGCGTGGCTGATCACTACAGTTTCCAGCGTATTCGCATCCAGGCCAAAAAGCCCCATATTATGGGAGAGCACATCTGGGGTCTGGCCTGTATCGAAAAGTACATTTCCATCGTTCGTCTGAATCCAGAGAGAAAGCCCGTGCTCGTTTTTGAAATCAGACCCTTCGAGAGAAATGTCATTGATTAGGCAAAATACTTTAATCATGGTATGCGCCTCCTTATCACAAATACCATTTCTATTGTACTAGCCGGTTTCTCAAAGTTCTACATTAAATTCGACCGGTTTGT
>CAYPPV010000161.1:0-2942 GCA_964412705.1 uncultured Pelolinea sp.
GTTAATTCTGGTTTATGAGACGGGCCAGGAGCGCATTTCAAGCTTCGTGGAGGGTATACGCGATCCAAAATTGGCTTCATATCATGTAATCCGGTCATTCGAAGCAATTGTACGTGGTGGATTTTTTGGAGTCGGCATCGGTCGGTCCAATACGAAATTTACAGGTTTGCCGGTCGCGCCAACCGATTCCATTTTCGCGGTGATTGCAGAAGAAACAGGTGTATTTGGCGCCAGCATTATTATCATTCTTTATGTTGTTTTTCTCTGGAGGGGACTGACCATTGCGCAGCGCGCTCCGGATATGCTTGGCAGGCTGCTAGCTGCAGGCATTACCGTCTGGATTTTCCTTGAAGCGCTGATCAACATGAGCGTTTTGGTCAACCTGCTGCCTTTTGCAGGCAACGCCCTGCCCTTCATAAGCTATGGGGGTTCGAACCTGACAATGGTTCTTGTAGGTACCGGAATCATCATGAGTGTTGCCAGACAGACAGCCATCATCAACAATGAAGAAGAAAGGAGACCTCTGAATGCGGTTGTTAATCTGCGCCGGGATGACGGGTGGCGGAATGTATCCCGCTCTCGCCGTGCTTCAGGCGCTGGCAAATAAAACCAGCAAGGTGCTGTGGGTTGGGAGTGAAAGCAAAATGGAAAAAGAGCTCCTGAAACCATATAATCTTGAATTTGAAGCCGTTCCCGCGGCCGGCCTGCACGGTGTCGGTCTCTGGACGTTTCCCGGTAATTTCAGCCAGCTATTAAGAGGATGGCGCAAAGCAAAGAGCGTAATCCGGGAGTTTCAGCCCGACGTCATGTTCTTCACCGGCGGTTATCTCGGTGTTCCAGTTGCGATGGCAGGAAGACAGGTACCCTCAGTTGTGTTTGTTCCCGACATTGAGCCGGGCATAGCCTTAAAAGCAATCATCCGTTTTTCCGAAATAGTCGCTGCAGTGACAGAAAAAACAGCAAAATATATCAAGAATATACCGGTTGAAAAGAGCGGTTACCCCATTCGCAAAGAGCTGAAAGAGTGGACGAAGCAAAAAGCGCGGAAGCACTTTGGCATTACAGAAAACGATAAGACGCTCCTGGTTTATGGTGGAAGCAAGGGAGCCCGGTCTATCAATCAGGCGCTATTAAAAATCCTGCCTGATTTACTTAAAGAAATGCACGTCATTCACATCACCGGGATGGACCACTTCAATTCCGTATTGGAAGCGACTGAAAAATTACCGTCTGGACTGAAAAACCATTATCACATTTATAGCTTTTTGCATGAGGAAATGGGAGCTGCTTTTGCAACGGCTGATCTGGTAGTATGCCGCGCAGGAGCCTCTACCCTGGGTGAACTGCCCTATTTTGGTCTACCCGCTATTCTTGTTCCCTATCCGTATGCATGGCGCTACCAGCACAAAAACGCAGAATTCTTGCGGGAAAAGGGCTGCGCAGTCATCCTTGAAGACCAAATGTTGGAAGAGGAGCTTCCCGGAAAAATAAAATCACTTATAAACAATCCCGATACACTGCAGAAGATGAGCGATGCAATGAAGGAGATTTCCAAACCGAACGCAGCCGATCGAATCGCGGAAATGATATTACAGGCTGGAAACAGTACAGCGGTTAAGGAGGATTTTAATGGTTAGTCTGTCCGTTCTTTTCTATATTTTCGTATTTATTTTCGCACTCATAGGGGCAATCCGGGGATGGGCAAAGGAAGTCACGGCCACCTTCAGCGCAGTTCTTGCTTTATTTATTTTGACAGTCATGCAGAATTACATTCCCGCAGTGAAATCCTACCTGGAAAACAGCCCGGTTTCTTCACAGGTAATTTTCCAATCGATTGTACTCGGTGTGGTGGTTTTCATCGGCTACCAGACACCAAACTTGCCTATCTTTATGCAAAACCAGCATTTTAAAAGGAGCCAGATGCAGGATGTAATCTTAGGCTTCCTGATTGGCGGTCTAAACGGTTACATGATTTTCGGATCCTTATGGTACTTTATGCATCAAGGTGGGTATCCATTCTCATTCATGCTTGAACCGATTGCAGGTACTCCCGCTGGGCAGAATGCACTACAGATTATTCCCCTGCTTCCGCCTAACTGGCTGGTTGCACCGGGTATATATTTTGCTATCGCTGTTTCATTTATGTTTGTATTGATGGTGTTCATATAATGACGCATTATCACTTGATTGGCATCGGAGGTTCTGGTCTCTCGGCAATCGCCAGAGTGCTGCTTGAACGCGGACATCAAGTCAGCGGCTCCGACCTGATGCTCTCGCCGATGGCAAAAAATCTTCAGGAAAGCGGTGCAGAAGTGGTAATTGGCCATAAAGCCGAGAATGTGATGGGAGCTGATCTCATCATCCGTTCCTCTGCCGTGCCTGATGACAACCCGGAGGTGCTGGCAGGCTTGAATGCCCATATACCAGTTGTCAAAAGAGCGGATTTTCTTAAGCAGCTAACAGCTGACAAAAAGGTGATCGCCGTGGCCGGTACGCATGGAAAAACGACTACCACCGCCATGTGCGCCTGGTTGTTTTACCAATCGGGAAACGACCCATCCTACATTATAGGCGGCGTTTCCAAGAACCTTAAGAGCAACGCACATGCTGGAGAGGGTGAAATCTTCATCATTGAAGCCGATGAATACGACCGCATGTTCATGGGATTATCACCGGATATGCTCGTTCTGACGATAATTGAGCATGACCATCCTGATTACTTTGCAGAAGAAGAAGATTATTTCAAGGCTTTCATCGATTTCACAAAACTGGTCAAACCCGGAGGAACCATCATCGCCTGTTCAGATGATCCCGGCGTCCGAAAAGTTATTTCTGATATTCCGGCGAACACCAAAACCATCACCTACGGAACACAGGGATCGCCGGATTACTTTGTTTCCAATATCCGGCACGTGGCTGAATGCGGCGTCAGCTTCACCCTC
>CAYPPV010000162.1:0-2901 GCA_964412705.1 uncultured Pelolinea sp.
TTGTGAAGTGAGCAAACACGACTGAAATCCCTATAAGAGTTTTTTTATATTCAAAATCATTGATTTTTGGCCATAAAAAGTGTATCCTGATTATTGATAATCAAGGTTAGATTCAGACTGCAACACCTAGATGCGAGGTTTTAGTACCAAAGAATGAATACAAAAAAAACAGATTTAATTGAGGAAGAAGAAAGCTTTGAATATTCATCAATTTCCCAATTAATTGAACTGGGGCAGAAAAAAAGATATATCACTATTGATGATATCCTGCATTTCTTCCCGGAAGCGGAACAGGATGTCAGCCAACTGGAAGAAGCTTTCGCAGCTTTGATGGCCGCAGGGATACCCTATCTTGAAGATGATGATCTTTCCTCTGAACCGTCGGAAGAAGATCTTTCAAAAGAGGAAGTGAAAGAGCTCGTTGAAGACAGCAGGAAAGAAACGGTTGACGATCTCAGACATATCGATACGGATGATACGATTGGTTTGTATCTAAAGGAAATCAGCCGCGTACCCCTTCTGACCGCCAATGAAGAGGTTGATCTTGCCCAAAGAATCGAAAGAGGCCGTATGGCCAGGGAGGAACTGGCGCGAGGTAGGGTTAGCAAGAAACGCAGCCGGGAATTGCTTCATCTGATTGAAGATGGTTGGGCCGCGCGTGAACACCTGATTACAGCCAATTCCCGCCTGGTGATCAGCGTCGCGAAGAAATACATGGGCCGTGGCGTCCCATTTCTTGATCTGATTCAAGAGGGGAATATCGGTCTTATCCGCGCCACGAAAAAATTTGATTACAGGCGTGGGCACAAATTCAGCACCTATGCAACCTGGTGGATACGCCAAGCAGTAACCCGTGCAATTGCGGACCAAGGCCGTACCATTCGCGTTCCTGTCCATATGGGTGACCAGATCAATAAACTTCTCCGTACACAGCATCAGCTTACACAGAAATTAGGTCGCGACCCGACAATTGAAGAACTCGCCTATTCTCTGGATGTGCCTCCTAAAAAAGTGGAAAACATGATTAAAGTATCTAGGAGGCCGCTTTCACTTGAAACTCCAACCGATAGTGAGGACGATTCCGTTTTGGGTGACTTCATAGAAGACAACGATATCCCCGCCCCCGTTGAAACTGCCACTTATAATCTTCTGAAAGAACACCTGGAAGCAGTGATGAATGAACTCCCTCCACGAGAGGTTCGCATCCTTCAACTGCGTTATGGCCTGTTAGATGGACAGGCATATACCCTTGAAGAAGTAGGGAGAAAAATGGGTGTGACCAGAGAACGGGTGAGGCAAATTGAAGCGCAGGCACTCACCAGACTACGGCATCCAATAGTTAGAAAAAAATTACAAGATTATTTGGGTGAATAACAAAAAGGAACATCACAATGGCAAATATTCCTCTTCGTAATTTTCAAAGAAAAATTGAAGAAATGATTGCGGGGGGAATGATTGACAATGCCCTATCCGCATGCCAAGCGATTCTTGAGAAATTCCCCAAGAATTTCCACACCTACCAGATTCTCGGGAAAGCTTTTCTTGAAAAGCAGCAGCTTGATTTAGCAGATTGTATTTTTGATCTCGTCCTGAAAATAGATCCGGATGATTTTGTTGCTCATATTGGCAAAAGCTTCATAAGAGAAAACCAGGATGATCTCCCTGGAGCAATTGAACATATGAAACGGGCATTTGAGCTTGAACCCGGAAATGAAGGCCTGCAAAAAGAAGTCAAGCGCTTGATCCAGGCCAAGGACGGTGTGGCGCCAAATAATGTCCGACTCACCAGGGGTGCCCTGATTAAAATGTACCTGCGGGGAGAGCTTTATGAACAGGCGATTGCGGAAATTAAGATTGGCCTGCATGAATCTCCCAAACGCGATGACTACAGGATTAATCTTGCTGAAAGTCTCTATAAAAATGGAGACGCAATAACAGCGGTTCAAGAGTGCATTGAAATCTTGTCTGAAATGCCCTATGCGATAACCGCAAATAGAATTATGTATGAAATTCTCAGCCAAAATAACGATACAAAAAAAGACAACCTTTATTTATCCAGATTAATAGAGCTGGATCCGTATTATGCGTTTATGAAACCGGAAACGGCCTCCGTTCTGGATATTCCTGATGTGGCGGTATTAATTTCAGACTCAATCCAACCCAACAAAGTTGATGAAATAAACTGGGTTGAATTTTTGGAAGATCAATGGGTAATGGAATCATCTGCCCAGAAAAAAGCGCCTGTAATTGAAACAGATTGGGATGAAATTATAAAGAGCGCAATCAATGATAGATCTGATAAAGAACTGGACAAACGAGAAGAGTCTGGCAAAAAATTATCGTTAAAAGAGAAATTTATTGATAAATTAAAGGGGCAGCCAGAGAAAGACGAAATTGAAGAAATTGATGCGCAGTACCATGAATGGATTCTTGGAGAGGAGTCTGCTGTCACGCCTGCTACGGAAGAAGTGACTTCTTCTGGTGAAAAGGATGATATAACAGCCCAACCTGCTCATTCCGAAATTGAGAATATGGAAGAAAATGAACCTGAACCGATGATTGAAAGAGGAGAGCAGGAAGAAGTTCTTAATCAACAAGAGTCTAATTTTGAACAAAAAAGACTGGACGATACACAGGAAATCAGAACTCACAAGCCAGCGTTTCATGAACTGCTAGAAGAAGCGAAAAAAGCAGTGGGAGAAGGAAACATCAACTATGCGAAAAAGATTTACAGGAACCTGATCGACGAAAAGGAAAATCTGGGTTTGATTTCATCCAATATTGAGGATTTAATTAACCAATATCCTGAATACACCGACTTTTTCTTCCTGTTGGGAGAAAGCTATCTTCTCCAGAAAAAGAAGGAAAAAGCCCTGCAAATTTTCCAGCGTGCCCAGAAAT
>CAYPPV010000163.1:0-2851 GCA_964412705.1 uncultured Pelolinea sp.
GCGTCCGGCAACAACGCTCCGCATAACCGGCTGGCAATGGAGCGCAGCGGAATTGACAGTCCGAGTTGATGCGGTGGTTATATGGCGTTTTTATTTTCATCTTTATTCTTTCAAGGCTATCAACATTGTACAAGGCCGGCTGTAAGCTTCAGTCTACTGCGGACATAGAAATGCATAATTCATAAATTTTGTTTTAAACTCTCATTTAAAAATAAACTTTGGTAAATGGATGTCACCCTCAAAGATAACCTGTATAGTGTCTCCAATTGCTTTTCTCTCAAATCCACCATCATAAATAAAAGCTGGCTTATCTTTCATTCTGAGCTGAAAATATCTACCCCATCCTGATCGTCCATGATACAGATAGGCATTTATTTGCTGCCCATTCATGGAAACCAAATGGACATCACAGCTATCATTCTGTTCGGTTGTACCCATCAAAAAATGATTAAATTCTTTAGGAATCGTGAGATAACCGTTTTCCAGAAATGATTTATTTATTTGGAAAATAAAGCTAAACCTACCGCCGACAGATAAAATCTTTTCTGGATGCACCTCCTGCTGTTTTACACTATCGCGATATCTTTCAAGTTTCTTATGCTTTTTGTATTCGTTTAGTTGAACATCGTTGATAAGGTTATCTGACAGCAAGTCATCAAGTTCAATATCCTCTGGATCTTCAAAAAGCTCAGTATCAAAAGGTATTTTCTTTCCAATGGGGTTTATTACGGTATCATTTCCATCTCTATCCCCTTCAAGGTAAATAAAGTATTTACCAGATGATTTATTCCTGGCAACTGTTACCAGACCTATCTGGTTAGTTTCTTCCAATGATTCAACTGCTTCTTCCGCAACCTCCACAATTGTTTCAGATTCATTGGAGACCTGCTCAGCTACCAGCACATCACTTTCTGTGGTTCCACCACTTTCAGCATCCTTCTTTTTCAAGCTCTTAATTTTTGCGATTAAAGCATTGATTGCTTCAGGATCAGATGTAGAGAGTAATTCGTCGATTTGGTCGATAGTCTGGATTATTATTTTCTTTTTCAGGGCATCACTAATAGCATTTATTCTCTTTGTAAAAAAGGTGTCGTAATCATCAGTCATTACACCGAATGTATCCAACTTAATGAGGTGGCTTTTCATTGTTTCGTCAAGCATTGTGTTTCTAGTAAATTTTTCCATGTATTTGCTTGGACTTTTTGAACCTATTACCCTTTTATTCAGATATGCATCTACTATAGTGATATTCGCAACGTGGTTGATTTTAGTGTTTTCAACTCCTTTTTTAACCAGATAAGATTTTGGAAAAAAGTGGTGATAATTCCGGCTGTTTGCCTGTTTAAGCCAGTCGTTGCTGATCCTTACGATGGAATTATCCGCAAAAGATTTCGGCTGTTGCTCTGCGTAAATGCACAGAATAGCCTTGACATAGCTCCTACCAACGCTAAATATCCCATTTTGCTCAATGCCTTCAGGAGTTAGTTTTGAATAGGGAGAGTAATTATATTCGGGTAAAGATCCTTCCAATATCATATCTACTCTTTTGATATCCTGAGCAATCTTTGCCTCTGTACCCGATGAGTATCTTTCCGTTAATGAAATACGCCAAAACAAATCCTGTAGATACTTTTCTTTGTCTCCAAGAGGACGTTCATGATGGTGGTGAAAGAAATATGCAAATAGGACAATCAGATCGTTATATGGCAATAGCCTGGATACAGGAATCTTGAAATAGTTCCGAAAATAATCAACAGCCCTCTCTATTGCATCCACTGCTTTCGGCCAGATCCTGATGAAATCAACCTTGTTGAGATTTAGTATGACTTTTTTGGAGCACTCTTTCTTTAGGATAACGGAGACCGCCCTCAATACGGTTGCTTCAGATATTGTTTCATAATCGACCCTGTTGAGATCACTCATCAACGCATCATAAGATTCAGCCAAGTCAAAATTCTGTTCAACATCAAAAGTCTTAGCGACCATTATTTCAAAGACGCTAAGAGGCTTTCCGCCCTCGTTTATCCTAGTGAAAATCTCTGTTGCGACATCAATAGGAACATCTCTAATCAGTATGGATGGAATCGGATATGTTTCGACATTCCTTTTGAATTGTTCTAATCGCTGAAGATATTCCCTTGAAAAACTTGCTAGGTATTCCAACCCTCCATAAAGTAGCGAGTTCAGTTTTATTAAGGCTTTTTCATCAAATCCATCCTTGCCTGGGATTACAATTTCTTCATCATCGGCAGCGTTAAGATTGATATAAATTTCAGAAAAATCCTCAATCTTAAAATCTCTACGAACTTTAGCACCGCTGAGGGTTGCAAAAATGCTTGTAAGCCTTTGCTGTCCATCCAAGACATATTGGATAAAGTCACCAGCAGGGGTTTCAGGAAGGTTTATGCCACCAAGATTTCTAATGGAGCGGAGTGTCTCTTTTGTTTTCCAAAGGATCATAGTCCCTATCGGGTAACCTTTTAAAATGCTATCCATTAGGCTGGCAGCCTTTTCCTTTGACCATATGAAATCCCTTTGGAATTGAGGTATCTTGATTAAGCCACGTTTAATATCGTTGATGAGTTCAGTTATCAAAAAGCTTTGAGACTCAGGCATAATCTTCCTCCTAAAACAGAATATGCGATGTGTTTTTACCCATCAACAGAAATAAATTATAGAATGCGTAAGCGTTTGGTCGAGCCATATAACGCTCAGCATCAACGGCGGGCCGCGCAGCGGACCGTCCGCTGCATGCTGTTGTTAGCCTCCCGCGCGTACACCTTGGTCCCTTTGCACCCCCAGAAAAAACAAAACCCCAACCGCCCGATTTAGGCGAATGGGGTTTTTCAGG
>CAYPPV010000164.1:0-1756 GCA_964412705.1 uncultured Pelolinea sp.
GGGATAAAAGGGTCAGTGTCTGGTTGAAGATTATCCCTGTTGCGGCTCTAGTGTATTTGGTAGTGCCGCTCGATTTGCTGTTGGGTCCTGTGGATGATGCTTTCATTATTTATACGGGGTTTGATCTCTTTATCAGCCTTTGCCCGCGGGATGTGATTAATGAGTTGAGCCAAAGGATCATTCACGGGCAGCAGCCCCCGGATGAATCTGATGTTGTTGATGTTGATTTTAAAGACTAACCGGTAAAACGAGAAAATTTAACTGATAACTCCAAGCTCCCGGCCCGTTTCCTCAAAAACATCCAATCCCTTATCAAGATCCTCTATGGAATGGGCGGCCGAAACCATCACGCGTATGCGCGCTTTCTCTTTCGGAACTGTGGGATAGCCGATGGCGGTTGCGAACACGCCCTTTTCAAACAGCTTTTTGCTGAACTCCTGGGCGAGAGGTGCTTCCCCCAGCATGATGGGGGTGATCGGTGTCTGGCTTTGGCCGGTGTCAAAACCGAGAGTAGACATCCCGGTTTTGAAATAATCTGCGTTTGCCCAGAGCTTGTCCACCAACTCCGTTGATTCCTCAAGGATATTGATTGCTTCTGTGCATGCGGCTACATCCGGCGGGGTCATGGCGGATGAAAAGAGAAAAGGCCGACCGCGCTGTCTTAGCCAGTCAATGATTGCCGATTTTCCCGCAGCGGCACCTCCGACTACTCCAAATGCCTTTGAAAAAGTGCCGATCTCGATGTCCACTTTACCGTGTAAGCCAAAATGGTCCACGATCCCCCTCCCGCCATTTCCGAGCACACCTTCCCCATGTGCATCATCAACCATCAGGAGGATATCGTTGCCCTCCGCCACATCGTAAAGTTTGTCAAGGGGAGCAATATCCCCGTCCATACTGAAAACGCCATCTGTTACGATAAGGGCCTTTTTGAACGTGTTTTCGTTTTCTTTAATCACCTGTTCAAGGTGCCCGGGGTCGCAGTGCCGGTACCGCACGATACGAGCGCCGGACAACCTGCATCCATCGATGATGCTGGCATGGTTCAGTTCATCCGAAAAGATGATATCTTCTTTACCCATCAGGGCTGGAATGGTACCAATGTTGGCGGAGAAACCGGACTGGAAGGTGATAGCGTCATCCACATTTTTGAATTTTGCGATTTGTTTTTCCAGTTCAACATGGATATCCATGGTTCCTGCGATTGTCCGGACCGCAGCCGGCCCGGCGCCGTAATCTTCCAGCGCTTTCTTCGCTGCGCTGACCATCCTGGGATGGTTTGCCAGTCCAAGGTAATTATTTGAACAAAAATTGAGCGCGCGTTGACCATCTACTTCCAGCCACGCACCTTGCGGAGAGCTCAATACCCGAATTTGGGTGAACAGCCCGCTTTCTTTTAGATTCCTGATTTCTTTCTGGATCCAGTTCAGTCGGTTCATACTTACCTCATTTTCTCCCTTTTGCGGATATTTTTCATTATACTTCCGGGTTTATTTCCACCAGAATACCCATTTTGATCAGGGCTGAATTCATAATCTCTTCATAGCCTTTTTTAATTATCGCATCGGTCGGGCTGATCTTTTCCAAAATATATTCTTTGACTTCTGACTTCATGAGTCGATTAAGCATCTCGGAATCCTGCATGTGCAGGATGAGCTTATTTTCCAGTCTGGCCTCCGTTTTTCGTGCTTCCCATCGTTTCAAAGCTGCTGGAATATTTCCCGGTACGGGCTTTTTTCCGTAGCGCTTGATGAGA
>CAYPPV010000164.1:1766-2831 GCA_964412705.1 uncultured Pelolinea sp.
CGAGGCCTTCTAAAGACAGCATTGGATGATAGTGTAGCGCTTGATGAGAGAAAGCAGGTGGGATACTTTCAGCTCTTGCGCTTTCATCTTCTCCAATGATCCGGGGGTGATTCGGTAAATATATTTATCCCCCTTGATTTGTTCGAGGTGGCAGAAACGGGCTATTTGGTAGCGAGCATCCAAGGGAAAAAAGCGGTCAATAATTAGGCGGCCGGTTTCCTCGATAATGAAATATCTCTGCTGCGGATATTTGTACTCCAGGGCTTCACCCCCGCAGATTTTTTTAAGATGGGAAGTTATTCGGAAGTGGGTGGGTCTCTCAGAATCAGGTGGCCGGCCGAGCTCAACTAGCATGAACCACCAGCAGGCTTTTTCGATAAAGTATCGCAGATAACGCCCTTCAACATTTTCCCAGTTTTCAAAACCTCTCAGATATTTTCCATTTTCCGGATTCAAGATCAGCCAGGACTCGAAATCCCCCCGATTTCTTAAAAAATCCGGGAAATTGTCAAGGAACCAGAAGATAAGGTCCTGCAACCGGATCCACTTGCCCTCCGGCACATCTTCAAGAACCTGCAATATTTGATCCCTGGAATATGCCGGATCATTTTTCCAACCGCCTTCAACTTCCAAATTATCAAGAAAATCCAGCTCGTTTAAAATTTTCGCATCTTTCCAGGTCTTTGCGAGGAATTGCAGGGCATTTGGACGGTCAAGCTCAAAAAAATCCTTAATTCGGGAAGAATCAAGGCGCCCATGATTGTCGATAATGCCGCAGGATAAGAACAAACGGATCATAAATTCTGATGGAATATTTGAATATGAAAAAAGGTCGATTTTGAGATCGGGTGTTTTCCTCAACTCCGCCAGCAGCGTTACAGCATCATCAATAATGCGGTCGCTGGGTTCTGCAGCCAGCAGTCGCTGATTTTTCGCTAAAGGTATTTGTGGTTTTTTACCCTCATCATGGATAGAATCCTGGATGTTACTCATCAATTCATCGGGAATATAAGCGAATTCCTTTGGACCACCGCCGCTGTCAAAGAATGCCCGCCCAATCAGCCC
>CAYPPV010000165.1:0-2810 GCA_964412705.1 uncultured Pelolinea sp.
ATCATTTGATATTTCAACGATTTTATGGTTTAGATTTCTGCCAACAATTTTTTCCTGTTGGATATCAGATAGTTCATTCAGAATGCGTGATATACCTCTAAAATTTTCATCCAGCCTGAATTTTTCACTCTCGGATTTAAAAACTCGCACTGAGGTCACAGTAGAGTCCTGAACACTGGAAAAAATAAATCCAAATCGAAGTGCTTCTTCAATATGAGGTCCGCCACGCATGAGAACTACAATTTTGGCAATTTTTTTATGAAAATCCCCCTTAATCAGGGCAATATTGCAGGGTGGATTTTGAAGAATATCAGAGGCCTGCAATCCAAATGCCCTAAATTGTTTTGGCCAATTAATAATCAGCCAATCAATACAAGGCGTTCGGTTAAGAATTTGAAGGACTTCCTGCCATGGATTATGCGTTACACGTATTCTTGATTTTGCCCGAATATTTAACCGATCCGCAAATCCGTGAATTGTTTTCCTCATCTCCAGCGCTTTCAGAACACCGGTGCTAAGGCTCTCATCCTCTGGAATAGGGATAAAGCCCGCAAGCAATATCGGTTCATTCATTGAGATAATTCTTGCAAGATTAATAATCCCTTGATTGTCAGCGCCATAGATAACTGGAAACAGGAATCTGGTATCTATCTGTTTGTTTGTATTCTGATCTGCAGTCATGATTTACTAACTATTTCTTTAATAAGCGGTAGAATCTGCATTTTAAAAATTGCGGACCATGTATACTGTTTTCTAACTCTGCGTCTTAATTTGTATGTTTTACTCTTTTCGAAAAAATCATACATCTGTTTGGCTATCTCACCAGTATTTTCGGGAACTTTGAAATAATGGACTTCTTCACAAGCAATTTCCTCAAAGGACGGCAGACGAGTGCAGAATACAGGTTTTTGGGCGATTCCTGCTTCGATAATAGGTATTCCAAATCCTTCTTCTTTACTTGTTATTAGGATACAATCACTGAGTCGGTAAAGCTCGGCGATTACGTTATCTGGCAAAAATTTTTTAGAGAATTCGGCAAGAAAAAAAGCGCTGGGAGTATCCGGCTTATTTTCGATTAGATCAAGCCCATTCTTCTTTTTGATTAACTCATTAAGGTAGAGTTGATTGGATGGGTTGTGATACCCTATCGGTCCGGTAACAATAAGGGCGGCATCCGGATACCATTTTCCTAGATTGCTTAATATTTCGAGAGCCAATTCCAGATTTTTCCTCCTAGTAATTCTGACCGGCAGAAGGATAATGGGGTTTTTCAGATCAAGGCGAAGGTTAGTATATATTTTCCTCGTTTCTTGCGAAATATTATGGAATTGAAAGGTGTCCACTCCAGATGGAATGATGCGTATCTTTTTTTCATGTACTCTTAAAATATCCGCGATTTCTTTTTTCCGTGCTTCAGATATAGTCACATGTGAAAAATTGCCAAAATCCCAGGCTGATTTTGTGATATTCCATGGCCATTCATCTTTTAGATTTTTTCTGTTACGACTTCTCGCCCAACTGAGGTCATGATGCCAACCTATTATTGGTAATTCTGGATGATCATTACAAAATTTATAAAACGCAGCCGTTAAAGGGAGGTTCTTATTTAGGGTACAAATATTATGAGCGATAATAATGTCAAAATTTGCCAGATCATCATTCATCCATGAATAGATTTCTCTTGAAATTGCAGAAAAATTATCTGGAACACTACCTGAATTAAGTGTTTTTGTTATTTTAAGAATTTGATCATTTTTCGTGCTCAGAAGGGGTATTTTTTTGTAATCTATTGATTTTCCAATTTTATCACCCTGCCCTGAAAAGATTGATACCTGATAATCTGCTTCAGAAAGGAGCTGGGCATGTTTATATAATACGTTTTCGACTCCACCGACCACAGGCGGTGAACTGAAATGAAGAATTGCAATTTTTTTTCCAGATTTCATGGGTTGGGTTCTTGACATTATAACAAAGGGGAATTTTTGAAATATTTTCATTGTGTTAGAATAACATCCGCTTTTTGTGGATAAGAGAAAGGATTATGGCAGAACAAGTAACCCAAGAAAAAATAATTGAACAGCTGCGGACGGTCCAGGACCCGGAACTAAATCGCGATCTGGTTAGCTTGAATATGATCGAAAATGTATCAGTTTCCAACGGAACTGTTAAATTTACGATTGTTTTAACAACACCCGCCTGTCCATTAAAAAGCAAAATACAGGCAGATGCAAAAAGCGCAGTCATGGAAATTCCTGGTGTTGATAATGTCGAGATTAAAATATCTTCGAAAGTCTCACATAACAATCAAATTAAAGAACAGCTTACATCAAAGATAAAGAACATTATTGCAGTTTCTTCGGGGAAGGGCGGTGTTGGCAAGAGTACTATTGCTGCAAACTTATCCATATCATTGGCACAAACCGGCGCATCCGTTGGGTTGATGGATGCCGACATTTACGGTCCCAATATACCAACCATGATGGGAATCTCCGAGCTTCCTAAGCCATCTGGCGGAAAGATCATGCCGGCAAAAGCGTATTCAGTTAAAGTGATTTCTATAGGGTTTTTGGTAAAAGATGGACAGCCGTTGATTTGGAGGGGTCCTCTTCTACATGGGACGATACGGCAATTCCTAACTGATGTGGACTGGGGGGAACTGGATTACCTGGTAGTGGATCTCCCTCCTGGGACAGGAGATGTACAGCTGAGTCTTTCTCAAAATATACCGGTTACATGCGGCGTTGTGGTAACGATGCCGCAAAAAGTATCCCTGGATGATGCCAGTAGAGGTATTGAAATGTACCAGAAAT
>CAYPPV010000166.1:0-2719 GCA_964412705.1 uncultured Pelolinea sp.
TCTTCAGCTCCACGAAATTCGCGTAGCCGGATTTCAGTTTGACCACATCGGAAATTTTTGCCATGATCCATTACCTCTTGTCAGCCTGCCGATAACGAACAGGTTTATTTCTCTTCTCGATCCTGCCTTCCTTCAAGGCACGCTTCAACCAATCATTAAGTTGCCCTTTACGCACGTTTAGCTCAGAGCAGAGATCTCCGGGGTTTTTCCATTCTCCCAAGGCCTTTAGAAGCAAGGGGAGAATGGCATCATAAATGCTGGCCGGAATGTAGTTCGCTTTTTCTTGGCCTCGATTCAAATCGGAATCATAGGTCTCTATTTCCTCTTTCACGGCGATTGTTGCGGGCAATGGTGATTGATAGTGTGCCTCGTCAAACAAATCCCCTTGGAGACCAGCGGGTGTATGATACCCACTGGCTGCCTTTTGTAACAGACCCAGCAAGCTTTCATCCCATGGTAGCTCCGGAAACGGCACTGCCCCGAGTCTTTGAAGCTCTCGATTACCCTTTGGCACATTGCTTCCGTCCCGTACGAAGACAGCTTTGGCATTCCTCCTTTTCAGTTCTTCCTGAGCGCCAGCCCATGTCCCTCCCTTTTTGTATTCTGAAGCAACTACCAGTATGAAATCCGCCAGCGCATAAATGTATTTGTTGCGGGCCATGGCATTGCCCACATTAAAGCGTGCATCAGGGTTGTAAGGAGAAATCAGGGCCAATCGCTTTTCTCGAATGCCATCACGGTATTTTCCGGACACTGCCGCTTTTATCAAACCGTCAGCCAGAACACCCACAACCGTTCCACCTGATTCCAAGGCTGTAAGCATGGCAATTTGATCCACGCCGCGCGCACCTCCTGAAACAATCTGAATCCCCTGGTGGCCACAATGGAGCCCGACTTCTCTGGTGAATGCCTCCCCCTGAGGATCTATATTGCGTGATCCGACTACTGCCAATCCCCCCCGAGAAAGCAACTGCAAGTCTCCAACCCCAAATAGTATAGGTGGCGCATTTTTCTTAAGATGGCGTTTGAGACGGTCCGGATAATATGAGTCACTGCGGCAAACCACCCAGATGCCTTTGTTAAACCATTTTTCTACTGCCAGCGCCAATGCAGCCCCTCTGCTGAGGAGCTTGGCAATCCGGTCAATTTCTATGGCCAAAGGGCTTTCCGCAAGCACCTCTTTCGGGGCTTGTTCGAGCAAGTTAGCAGGTCGCATATTCTTGCTCAATAGCCAATCAACCAACCGGTTATATTCATCGATTGTAAGCGGTTTGGCTGATTCTGATGAATCATACTGTCCAAACCGACCACAAAGTAACAGGATCGCTTTGGCATCATTGGTCAATTCATTTGTATTCATCATTAAAACCCTCATCCTCCCCGGATAGAATTCAGGGCTAGGGCAAGCGGGAAGACTGCAGGACATCCGGCCTGTCTCAAAAGGGCGGCAATTACCGTAAAAGTCCAGCGTGAATCCACCATGTCATCTAAGAGAAGAACCGGGCCTGCGGGTATTTTTGTATCGTCCACTTCAAAAACGCCGTCAAGATTTCGGGCCTGTTGGAAACTGTTCTGCATCTCCTTTTGCGGTCGATTCTGTTTTGTTTTTTTTACGCAGTCCACAAACGGAATACCCAGTCGGCTGGCCAGCCGTACTGCAAAGTCCGGAACAAGCTCAGGTTTTGTTAAGGATGGCACACATGTCAACCAGGTAGGCATAGGCACCGGGCCCCACTCATCGATCATCCTCACGCAGCCATCAATCAATTCATCGGGGAATCGGCCCAATTTGTATTTCCCATCCCGCACGAGCTGACCCCAGCCTGCATCCCCCCATAAGCAAAGTGCGCGTCCCTCCTCAGCCCTGAAATCAACAGGAATATTTCCATTAAAACCATATGCGGTCAGGGCATCTTTTGGCCATTTCTTACGCGGTTGAAAAGACTGGTGATTTCTCCTGAGAAAAAGCGCTGCCTCGTTTACCAAATCCCTTGATACGTTTTCCGAGAGAAAGGGCTCGTCAAGGCAGTTGGCGCATCTGCCGCATTTTTCGGCATAGGGATCATTCAGCGCCTGGGAAATGAAACGCATGAGGCACTCCTTGGTTCGCATGTATTCAAGCATCTCCTGCTGTTCGGCCTGCCTGAGTCTGCAAAGACTTTCAATTTTATCGGTATCAAGTCGGTACTCTATGGGCGTTGCATACCATCTCGGACCCTGCTTTAGAACAGGTGAAGGGGTTTCAACAGACAAAAACTTGAGTGTTTTTTTAATCTCAGACTGAGTTAGATTGATTTGCTGTTGCATCATTGGAACTGATAGACCATTTTCTGCCTGATTCAAAGCAGCCAGAACAACTTCCACATGCGCCAATGGCGGAAAGGCCGTACGGATGAAAAAATCAGTGATTTCCTGATCCTCGCTACCACTGAGCAAAACGCCGTAGGCCTCATCCAATGCTCGACCCGCCCGTCCTACCTGCTGATAATAATGAACTATGGAGCCGGGCCGCTGGAAATGGATGACAAATCCAAGGTCTGGTTTGTCAAAGCCCATCCCCAAAGCGACAGTCGCCACCAGCGCTTTGATATTATTCCGCAAAAGTCGTTCCTCCAACTCCACACGGTCTTCACTCCCCGAGTGATAGGCCGCAGCATCGATTCCATTTCTTTTTAACCATTCAGCTACCCGCTCGGCATCCCTTATGGTCAGTGTATAA
>CAYPPV010000167.1:0-2681 GCA_964412705.1 uncultured Pelolinea sp.
TTTTTTCGCTGTATCCCATCGACCAAGGTTTTGAATCAGAATTACCCCAAATCAATCAGCATCACGGTTGAAATGCGGCACATCCTCCGGAAGAGGCAGGCACATTTCTACAACGCCCGCAAATTTTTCATCCTCGAAAATGGGTGCCTGGTAGATCAGTTTCTTCTTCCCATCCTTCTGGATCGAATAGACGTTTGGCTTTTTCTCATCATAGATCCGGCGGACTTTTTCCTGAACAGATTTGGGATGGCAGTCAATCACGCTCGAACCTATTAAAGCAAACCCACCCTCCTCTTTGAACATCTCGGCAGAAGCTTCATTCATCTCGATAATGATGGCATTCTCATCTGTAACCGTGATTGGCCCAGGAAAATATTTAAACCAGGTTTGCTTATGTATGTTTACTCCATCATCCATTTATCCGAATTTTTTAGTAATATTTGCCTGCCAGATTGTATCAGTCCTTTAAATCCTAGAAACCGAAAGATGCTCACATGTTGCTTGAATGATCGTTTCTTATATACTTAACATATGCCTGCTATCAATTGGTCTTTCATTTGTGATTACGCCTTCGCGGACGAGAAAAGGCGCGCGTCCATCATCCGCACCTTTTCCCACATCCATGCCCCGCGGCTTCCCTTCCGTTACCCCCAGCTCTTCCTGGCGTTGGAATTCATCGCGCAGAAAGGCGAAGATTTCTCCATCGGCGCAGTGATCACCGCTCCCTCCGGCAAGCAGGTCGCCAAACTGGAACTCAGGCGAAAGGGAAAGGGGAAAAAGAGCAGCGTCACCGAAAAAGGATTCCTTCCCTTCGGCTTCTACCACCTGCTGTTTGAGGAAGAGGGTGAACACCATGTGGAAATCTTCATTAACGGCAGCAGCGTGCATTACATGCCGCTGATGGTCCAGGTGATGAAACCCATCAAGGAGAGAGCTGTAGAAAAATAAAATTAAATATTCGAAGGGGGCGTGAAGAGAAGAGATTAATTTCTTAATACATCCAGTATTCCGGATATCTCCAAAGCAGTATACACCAACAGCAAGAAAAAGATGATATTGATCGTTTTTCGCATGCCGGGGATGTCCAAAAACCTGCGTATCCCAGAACCGGCCAATGAGTACAGGGATGTGGATGCAATGGCGAGCAGACTTAAAACCAAGATTGCGGCGATAATGGAAATAGGATTTCCAGAAAGCGGCTGCAAAAATGTGGAAAAAAGCGTGATGGAGAACAGCAGGGCTTTGATATTCATATACTGCAGAATAAACCCGTTCAGGAAATCAAGGGGTTGGATGCTGTTTTCCTTAAAAGCATATGCGCTGCGAAGCGTATGGTATGCCAGCCAGAGAATATACAGCGCGCCGCCGATCCGCAGGTAAATTTCAATTTTTGGGATCAGGTTGAGCAGCGCGGTTGAAACCAGCGCGCTGAGCGCGTGCACCGAGAAAACGCCGGCTGCCACACCCATACAGAAGGGAACAGTTTTCCTGAACCCATAATTCACGCCCTGCAGGGCAGCGGTGATGTTATTCGGCCCGGGGGTGAAGATGATGATAAAGATGTATGTAATAAGCGGAGTCCAGTCCAGTTTCGCCAATCTGTTCTCCTGTCTATGATGATTGTCCGCTGGATTATAAATGAATCAGCCAAATCCACCTGATAGCAGCCAATCTAGTTTCTCTAATCAGTTTTTCAGATAAAAAAACAAACCATTAACTAATTGTAATTTACCTATTGACTATTCGCACATAGTATGGCATAATAATAACATGAGAGGACACAGAGGGCATAGATACGGAAGGATTCGGCGCGACAGGCATATGCTACGGCCGACGCTTCTCTTCTTAATGCACCGCAGTCCTGGTCATGGGTATGACCTGATTGAACAGCTGAAGGATTTCGGCGTGGTGGATATTGACCCGAGCCTGGTCTACCGCGCGCTGCGCGATATGGAAACGGAAGGGCTGATCACCTCCAACTGGGAGGATGAAGAAACCCAAGGGCCTCCCCGGCGGATGTACAGGCTCACTGCTCTTGGAAACAGCATCCTGCAGGAATACCTGGAGGAACTGAAAAACACCCGCAGTCGGATTGATGAACTGATCCGCGCTTATGAGAATCACATGGAAAAAGGCAGCGGGGATTTCCATGAATGATGAAAGGAGATGAAACATATGCCAAACAGAGACGGAACCGGACCACAGGGAAAGGGACCGGGAACCGGCCGCGGTGCAGGCAACTGCAGCGGAAGCGGCCAGAACAGCAGCCTCAACCTGATACGGGAAGGGCTGCAAATTGCGGGGCGCCTTCTTGGCAGCCGCGGGAACAGCACACGCACATCCAATGAGGGGCGCGGGCGCAACAGAAAATAAATCAAATTAATTACATGAAAGGAGTTTAATATGCCAGCAGGAGATCGACGAGGACCAATGGGAATGGGACCAATGACGGGACGGGGCGCAGGTTACTGCGCCGGGTATGACAGGCCAGGATACATGAACCCCGGTTTTGGTTACCGCGCATTCGGCCGCGGCGGCTTTGGGGGGCACGGCTACCGGCACTGGTACTACGCCACCGGATTGCCCTTCTGGGCACGCTCTGGCGGATATGCGGGTGCATACCCGCCGGCGGCGCCGGCACCCATTTCACCTGAAGAGGAGCAGGAAATGCTCCGCTCGCA
>CAYPPV010000168.1:0-2653 GCA_964412705.1 uncultured Pelolinea sp.
CGTTGGGAATATCTAGCCCAGACTCGATGATGGATGTGGATAGAAGCACATCTATTTCGCCCGAATTGAACCCTCTCATCACTTCAGACAGCATTGTTTCTTTCATCTGCCCATGTGCAATCCCAATGCGTGCTTCCGGAACAATTTTTTGTAAGTGCGATGCCATCGCACCAATCGTCTGTACCCGGTTATGTACGAAAAATACCTGCCCTCCCCTGTTGATTTCCCTGATTACAGCCCGCCTGACAATGTCAGGATCGTAGCCTCCCACGTAGGTATGGACCGGCAGGCGGTCGGCAGGGGGGGAGTTGATCACTGAGATGTCTCGGATTCCTGAAAGAGCCATGTACAGTGTTCTGGGGATGGGGGTTGCAGTCAATGTCAGCACATCAATCTCAGACCGCATTTTCTTGAAAAATTCCTTATGGGTCACGCCAAACCGCTGCTCTTCATCAATAATCAATAATCCCAGATTTTTGAAAAGTACGTCGGTTTGGAGGAGCCTGTGCGTGCCGATGACAATATCCACTTCTCCGCTTTCCAGCCCAAGAAGCACTTCTGCCTGTTCCGATAGTGTCCGAAACCTTGAAAGCATTTCAACTCTTACGGGAAAAGGAACCAGGCGGCTGCGGAAGGTATCAAAATGCTGTTGGGCAAGCACTGTGGTAGGAACAAGCATTGCCACCTGCCTCCCATCCATAACTGCTTTAAAAGCCGCCCGCAAAGCGACTTCTGTTTTTCCGTACCCAACATCCCCACATAACAGCCGGTCCATTAGCTTTGGGCTTTCCATGTCAACTTTAACTTCTTTTAGAGCCCGTATCTGGTCAGGCGTCTCGGAATAAGGGAAACTTGATTCAAGGATTTCTTGCCATTCCGTATCTGTCTTGTAAACGAAGCCCTCAGCCGTTTGCCGTCGCGCATACAGCTTCAACAGCTCTTCCGCGACCGCCCGAACAGCGTTTCTTACCCTTGCTTTGGTACTAGCCCATTCGGCCGAACCCAATCTGGTTAAACGGGGATTTCTCTCATCGGGGCCGATATAGGTATTCAGCCGATCTGCCTGGTGGACCGGGACAAAGAGCTGGTCTTCTTCGGCGAATTCAATTTTTAAATAATCTCTCTCGACACCTTCGAGAGTTCGCTTAACCAGCCCGGCAAACCGTCCAACACCATGGTCTATATGGACGACATAGTCACCAACCTCCAGATCAGCATAAGAAAATTCAGGTGCATCGTACCGTTTGGTCCGTCTTCGTCTGGGAAGAGGTCGCTCCCATCCGAAAATTTCGCTATCCGAAAAAAGGAATTGTTCGTTCCCATCATCAAACTCAGCGTGCCATCCCCCGCTTAAACTCCCTTCAATAAATCTGATTCGGCCTGAATCCCATGTCGGGTTGTTCTGCATTTCACACAATTCTTTAAGCCGGTTAAGCTGTTTGGATACAACGCAAATAGTCTTTTTTGCGTTCGTATTTTCTTCAATGAAACCTAAGAAATCTGCCATACGTCCCCCGAACCGTGGGGCCGGGGAAAAGGATGCGGATAAGGTATGGCCCTCTTTTTCTAGAGGAAAACCCAAATCTATAGAGCTGAATCGGCCGAGGTGATCTTCTATCTCAGACCAAGTAACATAGGGTATCGGAAAACTTGGGTCCAGAATACCTGCGCCAATGTTTTCATCCCGCACTTTTAACGCCTGGGATTCAACTTCTTCTGCTGTCGCTTTCACGGAAGAAGCATTATCAATAAGCACAACCGATCCAGCTGGAAGGAAATCCAAAAGAGTAGCGGAAGATGAATAAATCAAGGGTATATTAAATTCCGGAGCGCTTGCCCTTTCAGGGTCCTCGATTCCCAAAATTGAATCTGAAATCACCTCTCCTGCCGGTGAGACTACAACCTTATCAATAATTTCTGATGATCTCTGCGTGGCAGGATCGAACATACGCATAGACTCAACTTCATTTCCAAAGAACTCAATGCGGACTGGTTCGTTGATAGTCATTGGCCAGATATCAAGCAGTCCGCCCCTTCGCGAGAACTGTCCGGGCGCAACCACAATTTCAGCAAACTCATAACCCAGGTTCACCCATTTTCGCGTCAACTCTCCCATATCATATTCTTTACCGGCTGATATTTTTTGTATAGATTTAAGAAATGTTCTCCTTGGAACAGTCCGCTGCATGATTGCTTTCGCAGATGTAAAGATTACTGGAGCTGCTTTTTCTTGATCAATAGCTGGTAAATAGTACCTGGCCAATGTCTCCAAGGTTAACAACCTATCTCGTTTGATATCCAGGCTCCAGCCAGTTTTTTCATAAAATAGCGGGGTTGGTTCGGCGAAAATCAAGTGATCTTGCAACTCGGTCCAAAAACCGAATTCCTCATGCATTGTCTGGAGCCGATCCGGTCTGGAAGTGATAAAAATAATCGGGGCATCCCATTCTCTCTGAAGATCAGCAAGGAATGGCAACCTTACAGATCTTGGAAGGCTTATAGGTGTCCGCTTACCTTCCTCCTTCAGTTTGTTTAAAAGCTCATGGTAGGCGCTGAATCGGGAAAAATCGATAATCTCAGTCTTTTTCATTTTCAAAAATGGAGTGATTATAGCGGGTCATTGCTTTATCAATTCCATCACTCAGGTAAGTAA
>CAYPPV010000169.1:0-2581 GCA_964412705.1 uncultured Pelolinea sp.
TCCTGATATTTTTGGGTTTGATGCTGGTTTCAAAAAAATATTCAAAAATGGAAAAACGGGCTGTATTTTACCTGCCGATTGTTGTGATCATGGGATGGCAATTTTTTCTGTTGAATGCTTATAAAGGAACGGATAGCGTTTTTTGGCCCGACAATCGAATTCTTTTCGCTGAATTTGCATATATTGCCTTTTGTTTGATTCTACTTGTCTGGGATAAATTAAAATTTGATAATTATCGAAAATATTTCTCAAGCGCCCTGACGATTTTTATTTTGTTCATACCAATCATTCTTTCTTTCTTTCGGCCAAGCAGTGTGCTGGAAAATACTTATTCAATCATGTTCCATCTTTTCGGCGGCGGTAAATTTACGGGTATCGGGATTTGGGTATTTTATATGATTGGTGCCGTACTCATTTTGCTGACAACCCTTGCGATAAACAAACCTTGGAAAAAATCAATGGGGGGAAAATTAAATTTCAACATCATTTTAAAAATGATTGCGGCTTACTTCGTTCTTTTATTATTTCTTGGATTCGTCAGAAATTATCAAACAGGAGGCAGGTTTAACTACCGCCGTTGGGGAGATTCGGCAAGCCGGATGATATCTCACATCGCGCCGTCAATTGGTTTGTTTACAAGCCTGAAAGCCTCCGAAGTGATCTTTACCAGAAATTCTTCAAAAAAGCACAATATATAATTGGAGTCTTCGTTAAAAATTTAGTAATTGACCAAGATTGCCGATCGTTTCCACAATTTTTAAGTATTTTGAAATTGCTTCTTGTGAAGATAAATTAAAATAAGATCTGTCAGAGTATATTTTAGAAAATGAATATATTTTCCCTTTTTTGGCAGTTAAGAATTGAAGAGTAGATCTCGTACTAATCAGTTGGTCGACACGGAATAAAACATATATTCTCGCTTATGAATACTGAAATAAAAAAATCCATTGGAGTTTCCATATGCTCATTGACAAAAACCGATTCCGTTTATGAATTAATTAATGATCTTTCTGAATCAAAAATTGAGGAAATAGAAACGTCTTTAAAATTTTCCTATCCAAAACTTGAAAAATTTACCCGGAAACATGTGGGGGATTTTCTTGCGAAACTTGACAGAAACGCATACAAGAAATCCACAGATTTCTTAAAATGGATTCGTGGTCAAAAGAAGAGAATAGGTAGTCTGAATTTCTCACCCGGCCCATATATGAAACTGGTTAATGAAGTTCTATTGAAGCTTCAGGTAAATACCCCCAAAACGAAACTTGTTCTAACTCATGACATTGATAACCCGGAAGATAATTTTCGATTTTGGCCTGAAGTGGCAAGGATGGAAGAAAGGATGGGAATTCGCTCAACCTTCAATGTACTTACTGAAGGATCTTATCCCTTGGATCACGGCTGGCTGGATGAGCTGGAATCTCGCGGATTCGAAATAGGTTTGCATGGTGATACGCATGATATTGCTATGGGATTCCATCCTCTTGATAAGACCGAAAGAAGAATTGCCAAATGCCTAAAAAAGCTCAACAGGAAAATTTATGGATTTCGGGCACCCGCTCTAGGAATTTCTGAAAATTTGTTGCAGTCTCTATCGAATGAAGGTATAAAATACGACAGCAGTATAGTCATAAATATTTACCACAAGGGGGGGATAGATAATTGCTACCCCTATAAATATCCCGGGATTGATATTTGGGAAATCCCGCTAGCGCTTCAAGACAGCGGGCTTTTCAAGGATCGCCAGCTGACGGATGGCATGGCACTTCGAATTTTTAAAGAGATCTACAGGATTATTGAAAAATTTGGCGGAACAATGGTTTTTAATTCTCATCCCAACCATATTAAAGCGCACCAATCCTTTTATGTGAATGTATTGGATTGGATCAAGGAAGATGGCATTGAAACGATTTTGGCAAAAGATTTGGTGTTATCAATAGCCTAGTATTTCTCAATTTATCAAGAGTCCAATATCAGACGTATGGTTATAAAACACGAAAATTATAGAAATACTTAATGCTTGCATCCAAATTAGCATCAATTTTAAAAGGACAATCATCCCCTGATTAAGGCAATAACCAGTTAAAAACTTTATAAACCAGTCAATATGGTTGACTGCTTGATTTATTCTTTGATCTGTTCTTCCTTTTTTTTATATTTCTCATCAAAAAGAAGATCCGGTTTATCTTTGGAAGCGGTTTTTTCCAGGATGGGAAAATAGGTGCGCTCCTCTTCGTCAATGTGGTTGCGACTGTGCCGGACCAGCAAATACGCCTTGGATCTGAATTTTTCACCATTAAAAAACCAGCTCGCTGATCTCTTCCATCAGGATTTTCGCCAAATGGTATTCCTGTGACAATTTCAATACCTCTTCTTTGACGTGCCCCCCGATTCCTGCATGAAATCAAACACAGATGCTTCCTTGTCCAATAAAAGTACTTCATAGAAATCCTTCCACAGCTCCCTTCCGTTTTTCTGGATCTTTTGCCTCCTTCAACCGCAATACACGCATGTGCCATCGGACTCGATTATGCAACCTTTTTTCTGTAAATTCGAGTCAGAAATACCCATCTTTCTTTAA
>CAYPPV010000170.1:0-1644 GCA_964412705.1 uncultured Pelolinea sp.
CTAATTATTTTCCCCTGATCGTAAAAGAAGCGCTGATGATTGAGCCCACTGAGACTGAGAATAAACAGACGCTTGATTCCTTCGCTGACGCGATGAAAAAAATTGCCAAAGAAGCCCGAGAGAACCCGGAACTTCTTCATGACGCCCCTCACAAAGCCCCTGTTGGCAGATTAGATGAGGTGAAAGCTGCTCGTGACCTGATTCTTAGCTGTTAGCGGCCGGAATCACCTTAAATCAAAGGTGCTACTTTTTCGAAATAACCAAAATTTATTTAATAAATCTCGGAAGATCCTTCATAAGATCTTCGATCTTTTCTCCATTTTTTGCACCTGCCTGCGCAAGCTGTGGCCGGCCGCCGCCGCTACCGCCCAATGCTTCAGCAATATTCTTTGCAATATTGCCAGCGTGGTAGCCCTGATCGACAAGCTTATCGGTGACAGCTGTGATAATCTGAACGCTTCCCGAATCATGTATATTGGCAAAAACGGCTATTCCGGAGTCATATTCCTGCTTGAATATATCGGTAAGCTTTCTAAGAATATCTATGTTTGAATCATGAAGAGCAAGATTAATGAGAATGACCCCGTCAATATCCCTGATATTTTTTTTCGCCTGTTCATATTTATCCTTGGCAAAAAACCATTTTAATTGTTGGAGTTCCTTTTCATTTTTTTCATTGTTTTCCTTCAGCTTTTTCAAAGCGCTCACTACTGAATCCATCGGGCTTTCCAATATCTCTGAAATGGTTTTGAGAGATTCTGATCTTTGGAATAGCACCTCATACGCCCGCCTACCTGTAACCGCTTCAATTCTACGAATTCCTGCGGCGACGCTTCCCTCATTAAGAATAACAAACGAACCAATCTCTGCAGTTTCACCCACATGGGTGCCACCGCATAATTCATATGAAAAGGGCTCTTTATCCCCGATGGTAATGGTTCGCACAACTTCACCATATTTTTCTCCAAACAAAGCGACCGCTCCCTCCTTAAGCGCATCCGAAAGTTCTTTGTACTCAATATTCAGTTTGAAATTATCCAGGATTACCCTGTTCACGCCCTCCTCAACCTGCTTAATTTCTTCTTTACTCATGGCTACTGGATGGGTGAAGTCAAACCTCAGGCGGTCGGGAGCTACCAGGGAACCTGCCTGCCTTACATGATCCCCAAGGACTTTTTTCAATTCTGCGTGAAGAAGGTGCGTTGCGGTGTGGTTTCGCATGATATCCTGCCGTCTCCTGAGGTCCACAGCAGCCGTTACAGCTTCATTCTTTTCTAATACATCATCTATGACAGTTCCAGAATGAACAATTACACCTGCGGCTGGTTTTCTGACATCCCTTACTTTTAATTTTCCCGCTCCTTTTTCCGATACAATCGTACCTACATCAGAAACTTGTCCCCCTGATTCAATATAAAATCCTGTTTCCGCGAGAATAACTTCGACTTCTTCACCTTTTTTAGCTATTTCCTGTATTTCGCCATCCTTTATGATTCCCAAGATTTTCGTTTTTACTACGGGGAGTTCATATGGATCGTAATGGATACCTTCTTCCGGCAAACTACCTTCCGCCTGGAGTTGTGCCGAAAATCTTGAATACAATTCAGCATCTTCTCCACCCAGGGGACCGAATTCTTTTCCAGC
>CAYPPV010000170.1:1654-2546 GCA_964412705.1 uncultured Pelolinea sp.
AATTCGATGCTCTTCCATTGCTTTATAAAATCCTTCCTGGTTGACGCTCATTCCTATTTCGGAAAGCACATCCCTTGTAATTTCTAACGGTAACCCGTGTGTAGCGTAAAGGTCAAAAGCAGTTTCACCGCTAAGTATGTTTTTCTTTTTTACTTCCAGTTTTCGGATTTCATCTTCCAGAAAAGCAAGTCCGCTTTCAACGGTGCTCTGGAATCTCTCTTCCTCACGGAACAAATTATCCAAAATCATTTTTTGGTTCTTTATTAATTCCGGGTAGACCTCTCCATAAATTTCAATTACTTTTTGTGCAACCATACCCAAAAATGGTTCAGATAACCCCAATTTCGTCCCAAATCGCGCTGCTCTGCGAATAATCATGCGGCAGATGTAATTTCTACCTACATTTCCCGGTACAACACCATCTGCAATCAAGAAGACCGCTGCCCTTCCATGGTCAGCAATCACGCGGTAGGGTGTGAAGTTTTCGTCCCGTTGTTTTTCTGAATCACCGGTGAGATGCATAACAACATCAATTAAGGGCATCAGAAGATCAGTTCTGTAGTTGGACGGTTCTTTCTGAAGAACAGCCACAATTCGCTCGAAACCCATTCCCGTATCTACATGGGTTGCCGGGAGAGGATCAAGGCTTTTTGGCCCTGACCTGTAATATTGAATAAAAACCAGATTCCACAGCTCCAGGAACCTGCTGCAGTTTCCATTGATACGGCATATATGATCTGGATCGTCGCTTTTTTCACAAAAATTTATTCCCCGGTCGTAATGAATTTCACTGCTCGGTCCACATGGTCCGGTATCAGCCATTTCCCAGAAATTTTCTTTTCTTCCAAAAAATAAAATGTGGTCCTGATTTATTCCTGGCTGTTCTGACCAA
>CAYPPV010000171.1:0-2543 GCA_964412705.1 uncultured Pelolinea sp.
GAACAGGCAAGAGAAACGGCTAAACTACTCGAATCCAGTCCTCCTGATGTAATTTTTTCATCCGATTTAATCCGTGCGTTTCATACAGCGGAAATCATCTCTGACCATTTGAGTGTTCCAGTTTATAAGGACAAGCGTCTTCGTGAAATTCATCAGGGCGAATGGGAAGGATTACATCATGACAAAATTCGTTCTCTTTATGAAGACAAATGGTTGGAAAGAAAAAAGAATCCTCTGACTGCGGCAGCACCTGGTGGTGAAACGATCGGGGACGTGATTGAGCGGGTTTCGGAGTTCTTGAATGAAAAGAGTTTTGATAGTAAATATCGGGACATTGCTATCGTAGCTCATGGAATTATCTTGTCTCTCATAAAAATTATCTCAAATGATCTCCCTGTTGAACGTGTTTGGAATCTCATTCCCCCCAATGCCCTCATTGAAAGAATGGAATTATAAGAAAACGGAATCAAAAATGGCTGAACTTATCAATAACAATAAAATATTAAATATTGGATTTATTTCTACTCGTTTTTCTGGAACGGATGGCGTCTCCCTTGAAACTGAAAAATGGGCCGAGGTTTTAGGAGAATTAGGGCATAAGTGTTTCTATTTTTGCGGTAAAAGTGACAGACCGGAAGAAAAGAGCATGGTTTTTCCTGAAGCCTTTTATAAGCATCCAGAAATTAAAAATATGCACAACAGGTTTTTTCAAAACGAGGTCCGCAGCAGGGAAGAGACAAACTGGATCCACGAAAAAACGCGGGTATTTAAGGAAAGAGTGGGCACATTTCTTGATAAGTTTGCCATCGATTTAATGATTGTTGAAAATGCCCTTTCTATTCCTTTGAATATTCCGCTTGGTCTGGCGATTACAGAGCTGATATCTGAGACAAGGATCCCTGTGATTGCGCACCATCATGATTTTGCATGGGAAAGAAAACGCTTTCTTGTTAACTCAATTGGGGATTATTTGGATATGGCTTTCCCACCCTCGAATAAACGTATTCATCATGTTGTTATCAATACACATGCCCAACATCAACTTGCCCGCCGTTCAGGTGTTGGATCTGTCCTGATACCAAATGTGATGAATTATGATAAATCACCTCCTGAAATTGATGAATATAACCAGGATCTCAGAAAAGAATTAGGGATAAGCGAAGACGAAACCTTTATTCTCCAACCCACTCGGATCGTCGAGAGGAAAGGAATTGAACAGGCAATTGAATTAGTCAGCCGTCTTGAGAGAAAAGTAAATTTCGTTGTATCACATGCTGCAGGAGATGAAGGGGATGATTATGCTGTTAGGGTTAGAGAATATGCGGACCTGCTTGGGGTAAAAATAACCTTTGCTGAAAAGAGATTTGACAACGAGCGCGGCACCACAATTGACGGGAAAAAAATTTATAACATTGCGGACGGTTATTTGCATGCCGATCTGGTTACTTATCCATCTGAGTTTGAAGGGTTTGGAAATGCATTTTTGGAATCTGTCTACTATAAAAAGCCTATCGTTGTAAACAACTATTCGATTTATTTTACAGATATCAGACCCAAAGGTTTCAAAGTAATTGAATTCGACGACTATATCACCGATCAAACAGTAGATAAAACTAAACATGTTCTGGATAATGAACAGTTTGCAAAGGAAATGGTCGAGAAGAATTTTCAACTGGCAAAAAAACATTTTTCATATTCGGTTTTGAGAAAAAAATTGGGGATACTTTTCATCAATTGCTTCGGAACGGAAAGCCAGATTAATGGAAGCCATGGATGAAGTGGTCATAGGCGCCATTAACAAACTGCTGATAGATCTTTATGGGGAAGATATTACGAAAGATCTGCTAAACAGAATCATCAGAATTATTGACAATTTTACCGATTTAAACTCTGGATTAATTGAAAGAAAGAAAGAATTCTTCTCAAAGACACAGGAAAACGATCTTATTATTATTACCTATGGCGATCAATTTCAAAAAAGCGGCCAACCCTATCTACAGACTTTGAATACATTTTTTCGCGGATACTTGGAGGGCTGCTTCTCCGGGATTCATATTCTTCCTTTCTTTCCTTACTCCTCAGATGATGGTTTCTCGATTGTCGATTACAGGAGAGTAAACCCGCAATGGGGATCATGGAATGATATTCACGCGCTTGGCGAACGTTGCGTTTTAATGGTGGATGCTGTTATTAATCATACATCAGTACAGTCAATATGGTTCCAAAAATTTCTGAAGTGCGAAAAACACTATATGGATTATTTCATTTATTTTGAAAAGAAAATTAATCTATCTTATGTATTCAGACCGAGGACAACTCCTCTTTTATCGAAATTCACAACAGATTGCGGTGAAAAATGGGTTTGGACAACATTTAGCAGGGATCAGGTTGATCTTAACTATAAAAATCCTGATTTGCTGATTGAAATCATCGAACTGCTCCTTTTCTATATTGGGAACGGAGCGGATTATATCCGTCTTGATGCAATCGCTTATATATGGAAAGAATTGGGAACGCCGTCCATACACCTGCCCCAAGTTCAC
>CAYPPV010000172.1:0-2519 GCA_964412705.1 uncultured Pelolinea sp.
CTAATGCGTTTTGCTTCCTTAATAAATCTTTTTGAGCCGCACAATACAGATCCAACCGGCGCACCGAGACCTTTTGATAAACAGAACATCACAGAATCCGCTGAATCCACCAGTTTAGAAGCAGTAACATCCAGCGCAATTGCCGCATTAAATATCCTTGCTCCATCAACATGCAGAGCCATACCCAATTCGTGAGCCAAATCCCCCGCGGAATTCATATATTCTGCAGAAATCGGCAGACCGCCGCACTGATTCTGGGTATTTTCAAGAATGAGCAGCCTAGACTGGGGATGATGGATATCTTCTTCCCGGTATGCATTTTCAATATCTTCGATAGCCAGGGTTCCATCCGGCTGATTCGGGATTACATTTGGAAAAATGCCGCCCAAAGCGGAAATCCCTCCGACTTCGTGTAAAAACGTATGGCCCTGACGGCCCATAATTGCCTCATCACCCCGCCCGCAGTGCGTGAGTACAGCGACCAGATTTGCCATTGTCCCAGACGCGACGAATAATCCTTCCTCTTTACCAAGAATTGCTGCGGATTGTTCTTGTAATCTATTTACAGTAGGATCTTCGCCATAAACATCATCACCAACCTCGGCGCCCGCCATGGCCTGACGCATTTCCAGCGTCGGCTTGGTTACTGTATCCGATCTCAAATCAATGATTCCATTTTCAAATGCCATAATTTCTCCTCTTATCTCAATGTGTCTAAAATGTTTTGTAACTCGTCTGGGAGCTCTGTGCTGAATTTTGTTAGTTCTTTTTCTCCTGGCAAATGGATGGCCAATTCAGAAGCATGTAAAAAATGACGGTCCATTTTTATGGACGGAGATCTCTTTCCATAAATAATGTCGCCTGTCACAGGCAAACCAATGGATGCAAGATGGACTCTTATTTGATGCGTCCTGCCTGTTGTGGGGTGAACCTTTAAAAAAGCATGATCTTTATACCTCCGGATAACATAGAATTCCGTTTCGGAGGGCCTGCCTTTACCCGGTGGCGCGATCATCATCTTTTGCCTGTGCGCCGGGTCGCGATAAATTGGCGCTATGATTCTGCCGGAAGCCGTATTAGGATTACCATCAACTAGTGCATGATATACCTTTTCAACAACGCGCTGCTTAAACTGCCTCTGCAGCCAATGATGGCTTGCTTCATTTTTTGCTACGATGATGATTCCGGATGTATTTTTATCCAGGCGGTGTACAATTCCCGGGCGGAGTTTACCTCCTATACCTTCTGAAATATGCAATCTGGCCAAGAGCGCATTAACCAACGTTCCAGATGAATGACCAGGGGATGGATGGACAACTATACCGGCCGGTTTATCAACAACTGCAACATTTTGATCCTCATAAATAATATCCAGAGGGATATCCAGGGGCACCAAATCAAGGGATTCAGGAGGTGAAATATGTACTTCTATCTCATCACCCTTCTGGAGCGGATAACCGTTTTTGGCGGGGTTTCTACCATTTACCCAAACCAGTCGTTCGGAAATCATACGCTGGATTTGGGATCGGGAAATATCTTTGATTTCTTCATTCAAATATTTATCCAATCGTTCCGGATTATCCTGATGAAATCTAAATTTTTTAATATCCAAAATCGTTCAGGCCCCTTCCGGGTTGTGTTTTTCCCCTTCGCCGGTTTCTTCTTCTCTTGATTCTTGCCTTTCCTGGATCCATATACCCAAAACCATCAGTGTTACACCTATGGTTATAGAAGCATCAGCTATGTTGAAAACTGGAAAATTTCCAACAGAGATAAAATCGGTTACATAACCAATGGTCAGCCTGTCAATCAGATTCCCTACCGAACCACCCAGCTGCATGCACAAAGCCAATTTCAGCAACCAAATATTTTCAGTTAATTTATTAAAAAATATAAAGATGATTAATGAAATGATGAAAGACAGAACAGCAAAAAGTAGATTCTGATTTTGAAAGAGTCCAAAAGCGACTCCTGTATTTCGCCAATGCACAAAACGCGCATAAGGGACAATCCAATCCCACGGAGCCCATACTTCTCCAAATTCCAGTTGCTGTCGGACAATGGATTTTGTCCACTGGTCCATGGCAATAATCAGGCTAACAACAAGCAACAGGACAGCATAATTTTTAAAAATCTTTTTCAAATGATTACTCCAATATTTTTCAAGAATTCTACTTCATAGGTCCGTTTATAAATACAATCTTTCTAATTCATATCCGCTTTTTTGAAGGAAATTATAAATTTCACTCAATGAGATGTTTGATGGAAAATGAATTAGATGAGAGCCGCAGCTATCCAAACAATCACTCGAGCCAAAACCCGGCAGCGGCACATTTGACAGGCAATGTTTCTGCAAACCTTGCGAGAAAATGCATTCGTTATCTTCTTCTGCAGCATCCCACCATATTTCAATCAAATTTAATCCTTTCTTCAGCCGATCAAAATGCCAGTGCTTTTCCGCGTTCTCCCTTAAATGGTATTGGACTCTCGCTTTCAATCCTCCGGGTCCATGCGCTGAC
>CAYPPV010000173.1:0-2511 GCA_964412705.1 uncultured Pelolinea sp.
CTGGATTATTTCTTACTTCCGCCCAGATTTCGGCCAAACGTAAAACAGACTCGGGATCCAGTGCATTCATGGCCTCAGGCCGGTTCAGTGTGATGTATGCCACATGGCCTTTTTTCTCAAAATCTACTCCCATTTTATCCTCCTATAGCTAACCCTCTTATTATTCTGCAATTGTTGCCAGGCTTTCATCGTCATCCGTAGCCACAATAAATGGATTATAAATCTTCTTTTCCCTGAGTATCTGCCGGGCAACCAGCCATCTGTGGATTTCAGAAGGCCCTTCCAGTATCCTCCATATCCTTGCCATACGAGCTACATACTCAATTCCGAGTTCATGAGATACCCCGAGCCCGCCATGAATTTGTATCGCCCGGTCCGCAACACGCGTCAGCATTTCTGTCGCGGCGACTTTTACGGAAGCTCCTTCGATACGGAGATCCTTGTATCCCTGATCAGATTTCCAGGCTGCATAGTAAAGCATCCACCGGACAGACTCCAATTCTATTGTGGAATCGGCTATCCAGTTTTGAATTGTTCCCCGCGATGCCAAAGGTTTCCCGAAGGTAATACGGTTATTGGCCTGATCGATCATCATTTGAATCAACCGTTCGGCCATTCCCGTGCAGTGGGCGGCCAGCTCAATCCTTCGGACTCCAAAGCGATTTTGCAGTGGGATGAAGGCCTTTCCTACCTCTCCAAGCACCGCATCATCCCCGACTTCGACATCTTCCAGGATGAGATCCCACGTGGGCATGGCTCCGATAACCGGGGTCTCTCTGCCAATTCTTACGCCGGGTTGCTCCCTGTCAATGAGAAATGCGGTAAACCTATTTTTTGAAGATGCTTCAGGGTCGGTGACGGCAATGAGAATAAAAAAAACGCTGGGATAGTCACATTTGCTTATGAACGTTTTTGTCCCGTTGATAATCCACTTGTCGCCTTTTTTTACGGCCTTTGTTTTCAGCCCGCTCACATCCGATCCAGCGCCCGGTTCGGTGCACGCCATTGCCGAATCAATTTCGCCGTTACAATACGGGAAAAAATACTTTTCTCTCTGGTTTTTACTGCAACATTCATTTAAGTAGTAGAGATTTGGTGCATCCGGGGGCAAGGTAAAGCCATGGTGTGAGAAGCCAACCAAACATTTGGATATCTCTTCTACTACCAGGGTCTTTGCCAGCATACCAAGTCCCTGTCCTCCGAACTCTTCGTCCACTTCAAGCCCCCAAAAGCCCAATTCCTTGGATTTTTGCATGAGTCTCTGATGGTCCTCTTCCGGGATGAGAGGTCCCGGTTCCGTCCACAGTGCCAACTCGCGTTCAAGCAGGGCCTTTTCAAGCGGCATCATCTCTCGTTTTACAAATTCTCTCATTGCTTCTTTGAGCATCATATATTCTTCAGATATGCTGAAATCCATATTGGTTCCCCCGTTATTCGGATAAATATTCTTGCCCTATTGAGGGCTTCTCAACCAAGCGTCAAAATTGCGTGGCATCAGATCAGCACTTCTTCAGCAATAAGCTGATCAACTTCTTTTTCACTATAATCAAGCATTCCGGTCAATACCTCTCTGGTATCCTGCCCCAATATCGGTGCCGCCTTTTCCATGAGTAAAGGTGTCTTTGAAAAACAAATTGGTGCGCGATTGTACAGCGTGCTTCCTACCACAGGATGGTCCAGGTATGCCCAGAATTCCCGCTTCCGTAGGTGATCATCTTCAATGGCTCCTCGTGCATCATTTACAACTCCTGCATTAACACCGCTCTGGAGGAGTTCTTGCATCAGCCAATCCGCATATTGGGTTTTTGTCCACTTCTCGATAAGATTATTCAATTCTTCTTCATTCTGTTTTCGATTGGCCAGGGTGTTGAATTTCTGGTCTTCCGCCCATGCGGGATTACCCATAACCTTCTTGAAAGCCCGCCATTCATCTTCGCTGAAGACTCCTATGGCAATCCATTTTCTATAGCCCAGCGTCGTATATACACCATGGGGGGCGGCATCAGGATCGCTATAACCGAGAGGACCCAGGATTTCTCCATTGGCTCCGTAGGCCAGAGCATCGGAGGGTTTCATGCTGATGGCCGATTCCAATTGAGAGATAGCTACGGTCTGCCCCTCGCCTGTTTTTTCCCGTTCCAGCAGGGCGGCCATAATTCCAAAGAGTGTATGGCCCGGCACCATCACATGATCCGTATAGTTTGTGCCTGTCCCAAATGGCCTTTCCCCCGGGAAACCTGCCCGGTATGTCAGCCCGCACAGCGCGTTTAGATTCACACCAAATCCCATATAGTTTTTATGCGGACCGGTTGTTCCCTGCAGGCTCATGGTGACATAAATGATGCGAGGATTCATCTCCTTTACATCCTCCCACCCGAGGTTCCACTTTTCCATTTGCCCCACCCGAAAATTATTGATGATGATGTCGCTTTTCTTGATCAGCCGCACGGCGACATCCCGGGCTTTCGGTTGTGACATGTTTAATGAAATGCATTTTTTGTTGGGATTTCG
>CAYPPV010000174.1:0-2507 GCA_964412705.1 uncultured Pelolinea sp.
GCCCGGTTATTCTAATCATTCGGAAAAATGCTGAACCAGTCCTTATCTATCCTGGGTTTGAACAGGAAAAAGTAAACTGCAGCGATGTGGACTTTAGGCAATTCAGCTACAGCGAAGACCTTCAATCCCTCAATAGCGCCTGTAAATCAGCCCTGAATGCTCTTGAAAAGGGAGAAATTAAAATCGGTGTTTCTCCTCAATCCATCCGTTTTCTTGAAATGAGTTTGCTGAAGCACGCCCACACAAGCATCGAGTTTCTTTCCGCTGAAGAGATCTTCAAAGAAATCTACATCCAAAAATCTGCTGATGAAATTTGGAAAATTGAAAAGGCAGTGAAAATTGCCGAAAAAGCTATTCGGGCAACATTGCCACACATTAAAGCGGGCGTTTCTGAACGCGAAATTGCAAACTTGCTCGTAATCCACTTGCTATCAGAAGGATCTGATCCAGAACTGCCTTTCAATCCGATCGTTGCATCCGGACCGAACAGCGCCAATCCGCATGCGGTTCCCAGTAGCAGAAAAATTCAGCAGGGCGATTTAATCATTATCGATTGGGGCGCACGGGTGGATGGATATGTTTCCGATATTACCAGGACGTATTCCCTGGGAGAGATTGATAAAAACCTCAGAAAAGCATATGATATTGTCATGCAGGCAAACCTGAAAGCGAGAAATAAAGTGAAACCCGGTGTTTACGCATCTTCAATTGATCAGGCGGCCAGGGAAAAGATCGAAAAAGCAGGGTTTGGAGAGTTTTTTACACACCGCACCGGGCACGGGATCGGCTTAGAAGCGCATGAGCATCCCTATATCAACCAAACAAACACCGCCAAATTACGAAGCGGTATGGTCTTCACGATTGAACCCGGAATCTATCTCCCCGGAAAAGGGGGCGTCCGTATTGAAGATAATATATACGTTTCGGAAACGAGTTCCAGAACTTTAACTAATCTACCAAGGCGGCTGCAGATTCTTTGAAAGGAGTGGAAAAAATGAAAAAACCATTCACAATTCCGGGAGCAGAACCTTTTTTCTTCTCCGGTGGAAAAACCGGATGCCTGCTTGTACATGGGTTCACGGGTACGTCGAAAGAAATGCGTTTGATGGGAGATTTTCTTAACAAGAAGGGGCTTACAGTAATGGGAATACGCCTAGCCGGACACGCCACCAATCCACGGGATATGATTCGCACGCGCTGGCCTGACTGGCTGGCATCCGTTGAAGATGGATTTAATTTCATGCGGGAGTCATGCGAAATTTTATTCGCAGCAGGCCTCTCCCTCGGCGGAATCCTCAGTTTGATGGCAGCATCCTATCTTGAATTTGAGGGGGTTATTGCCATGTCAACCCCCTATTCGCTTCCTAAAGATTGGAGGCTGAAAATCGCGAAACCGCTCAGCATCTTAGTCCCGTATGTAGATAAAGGAAAATCAGAAACCAAGGATGTGGAACAAGCCAGTGAACATATCGACTATGCTCAATACCCAACCAGGTCTATCGCTGAATTGCGTGACCTTATTCAGGTTTTCCATGGCCAATTATCAAAAATAACCACACCAGTTTTATTGATCAACTCAAAGTCAGACAAAACGGTACCCATTTCCCAAATGGAACAAATTGCCTCTCAATTAACAAGTGCTTCAGTCACAAAATATTTGATAGAGAAAAGCGGGCATGTAATTACTGAAGATATTGAAAGAGAAATGGTATTCCAGAAGGCAGACCAATTCATTGAGGATACTATCAAGGCAATAAGTGAAAAATGATTATAAAGACCTATGTGTTAGGCCCCATAGAAAATAATACCTATCTCCTCATGGATGAGGAAAATGGGATATGTGCGCTTGTCGATCCGGCTGCACCCAGCCAGGAATTACTAACAGATATCCTCGAAAGACGATTGGACCTGACACATATACTTATTACTCATGCCCATTTTGACCACGTTGGGGGTGTAAACTGGTTCCGGGAAAAAGTCGCGTCTCATCCAAAAGTAGTGCTGCATCGTAATGACTTCCCGCTCTGGAAGCAGGGCGGTGGCGCAAAAGATTTCGGATTTAAATTCAATCCCGGCTCTGATCCGGATCTGCTGATTGAATCTGATCGGAATATTTCCATTGGCAAAATGCAATTCAAAATTCTCCATACACCAGGGCATACGCCTGGTCACACCACTTTCTATTCAAGGGAATTATCGGCGGCTTTTTGCGGCGATGTGATTTTTTATCACGGTATAGGCAGAACGGATTTACCCGTGAGCAATGAAATGGATTTATTTGAAAGCATTGAAAACAAAATATTCAAACTTCCCCCGAAGACGGTGCTATATCCAGGACACGGACCTCAAACAACAGTACAAGAAGAGATCAAAAATAATCCTTTTTTATGAAGAAAGAGACTGACAGAATAACTGGGAAGAATTGGCCACCTTCTTTGAGTTTCCCCATGTGATCCGCCGATTAATCTATACCACCAATACCGTCGAAGGTTATCACCGCCAATTGC
>CAYPPV010000175.1:0-2503 GCA_964412705.1 uncultured Pelolinea sp.
AGTCGCCGCATGTTCAGCCATATCTGCTTTCCAGTATAAGCCATTCTCCACAGGGATGGTTGCATTTAAATTCGTGTGCACGCACCAATTAATTCTGGAGGAAAAAATGAAATCGAAGCGTGTGCAGGTTATGTTTGGCGTGATACTGCTGGCTTTATCCCTTTCCAGCTGCGTGCCCGGGGAATCGCCAACGCCCATCCCTTCTTTCACACCCGGACCCGCATCACCGCCCGCCCCAACGGCGGAAGCGGGCCCCATCCCAAGCCCTATCCCAGCTGCAGCACTGGCCTGGCATGGGGAATGGGTCGTGTGGTTCCGTACGGATGAGATCGAAACGCTTTTATGCTTTCAGCAGGACGGAAAAGAGCTGAGTACGATGATTTACGATATCAGCAGGACGACCAGCGAGGACAGGCGTGGGCTGACGGGCGAGATCAATGAAATGGGCTTCACCAGGAAATGAGAAAGATCCCGAAAAAGTGAGGCGAATAAAGAGAGTAAATGAAAAGCGCATTGCTGGCAATTCTTCTATTTCATTATTCGCACTCAATTCATATTCATCCACACCAGCAATCTATTTCACAAGTTCAAAACATGCCCAGAAATAGTATCTGATTCCTCATTTCATCCAAAATTGTTCAGCGGCGGGATATTTATAGGGAAAATAGATATGAGAATTATTTACAGATACCATATAATCTCATTGGAGCTTCGCAATTCCTCTACATTAAGATAAAAAGAAGGGATGATGGCATTCATACCTGATCTCAAACTGGGATGTCTGAACGGGTGGGTGTACCTGGCTGTTTTTTATGGGTGTTTTGGGCTGTACCTGCTGACCTCTCCGAAAGCTATTGTTAAAAAACTCTACAGCGTCAGGGGGTGGGAGAAACAATATTATCGATTGTCCGCGATCGGGAAACCTTTCTCGCTTGCCAGCTTGACCCTCCTGATTCTTTCACCAATCAACTTCAATCCTGCTGTATTTTGGCCGGGCGCCCTGATCTATGTGGCTGGTTTTGCCGTCATGTTCACTGCGCTATTCACATATAGGAAAACCCCTGCGGACCAAGCTGTACGGGGCGGGATTTACCGGTACTCACGCAATCCGCAGTGGGTTGGGCTGGCACTCATTTTCATCGGCACAGGCATCAGCTGCGGCAACGGTCTGGCGTTGGTTCTGATGGGCTTCGGGATTGTTCTCTACCATTTTCGAATTTTGGGAGAAGAATCCGCCTGCCTAAAAGCTTACGGACCGTCATTTCAGGACTACATGGATTCGGTTCCACGCTACTTCGGATTGAAAAGAAAGAAGGAGGGATGAAAAAAGATTTCAAACTTGCATTCCAGCACATCCTCCTGACGTTCACTTCAGTCGGACAAATCCTGGCAGCGGCATTTACCTATCGAAATCCGGTCAGCACACCCCTGCGGAACAGCGGCTGGATGCTGCTGTGGACCGCGGGCGTCTTCGGCGCGCTCCCCGTCTTTACATTTAAAAAACTGGGGAGAGTCGAGCGAGGAAAGAGCTACGTGCACACCAGCCAGCTGGTGGACAAAGGCATCTACAGCATCGTCCGCCACCCACAGTATTTTGCCGGCATTCTAATCGGTATCGGCCTTTTCCTCATCGCTCCCGGGTGGCTCAACCTGGGCCTGGGAATCGCCAATATTGCCCAATATTACACAGGCACCTTCGAAGAGGAAGAGAGACTTATAGACAAGTTCGGGAAGGAATATATCACCTACCAGAAAAAAGTACCGAGAATCAACCCGATATGGGGAATCATCAAAAGAATCATAGGCAAATAAAAATGCAGGATAAAAAAGGATATTTGTATACGGAAAAGATTTCTTCCATAAAGACATCACTGCTTTTCATCGCGCTAATGATCATATTCTTATGCTTATCACTTTGGCTAACGAATACATTTACGGACTGGAACATCCTCGGTGTCATTGTCCTTTGTCTTGCCTGCTTCTTCCTTTTCTATGTTATTAATTTCAGGACCCTCACCATCCTGATCAATCCTGTATTTCTTCAGCTCAAGTTTGGCATATTTAAATGGAAGGTGCCCACTGACAACATTAAGAAAGTCCAATTGGATGAGATCCCGTTTTTCATGAAATATGGGGGCGCGGGCATTCACTTTACGTTTGTCAGAAAGCGGTACCGCGCTTCCTTTAATTTCCTGGAATACCTGCGCATCTGCCTTTCACTGAAGAAAAAGAGGGGATGGGTGGAGGAAATCTCATTTTCCACACGTAAACCGGAAAAAGTGATGCGGGTCCTTACAGAAGTGATGAAAAAATAAAAAAATTATATGATCGGATGAGGTAGTTTTTCAGGCCGTGGGTTTTAAGATCCTTAATGCGAATGAATGGGGAAATGATGCACATCCCATATCCAAACCACATGCGGTTTTTTTCACGAATTATTTGGATAATTTGGCAAGGAATTATCCTGTTTATGATGAAGAAATAAAAGAATTATTTGAAGAAG
>CAYPPV010000176.1:0-2470 GCA_964412705.1 uncultured Pelolinea sp.
TAACTTTCGGGCGGATTACCTTGGTGTCTAGAATATCTGCCTGGAACTGCATGAGTAATTCATTTATGACCATCCCACCGTCTACTTTCAATTCTTTTACGGGAATATTTGAATCCTTATTCATGGAATCCAGAATTTCTCTTGTCTGGAATGCGGTTGCTTCAAGCGCAGCGCGTGCAAGATGGCCCTTGTTTGTATATCTTGTAAGCCCGATCACAAGACCACGCGCGGATGACTGCCAGTGGGGTGCAAACAACCCCGAAAAAGCAGGGACAAAATATACACCGCCATTATCTGAAACAGATGAAGCCAGCTCTTCAATATCTGACGAGTTTCTAATTATTCCGAGGTTATCGCGCAGCCATTGCACAAGTGCTCCGGTGATGGCAATAGATCCTTCAAGACAATAAACCGCGTTGTTTTGTCCGATTTTGTAGCCGACCGTAGTTAGAAGTCCGTGGCTACTCTTGACGATCTTGTTCCCGGTATTCATCAGCATAAAACATCCAGTGCCGTAGGTATTTTTTGCGTCGCCTGGATGGAAACACACCTGTCCGAAGAGAGCTGCCTGCTGATCGCCCAGGCAGCCGCAAATTGGGATTCCTTCCATAATTCCTACGCCTTCCCCATAAACTTCTGATGAAGAACGAATATCAGGAAGAATTTCCATTGGGATCTCAAGTATCTTCAATAGATCAGCGTCCCACTGCAATAAATTGATATTCATCAGCATGGTGCGGGAAGCGTTGCTCACATCTGTAATATGTATGCCTGCCCGCTTGCCCCCGGTGAGATTCCAAATCAGCCAGGCATCCATATTGCCGAATAATACTTTTCCATCAAGTATATCTTTCTTAAGATTTTTATTATTCTCGATGAGCCAGCGGATTTTCGGACCTGAAAAGTATGTGGAAATTGGAAGCCCAGTCTTTTCAATAAATGTCTTACCTAACTCCCTTGCGGCATATGTTTCGCATAGTTTATCTGTACGGGTATCCTGCCATACTATAGCATTCCCATATGATTCGCCGGTTTCCCGGTTCCAGAGCAGGGTGGTTTCCCGCTGATTTGTTATGCCAAGGCCGGCGATATCTTCTCTGGATATACCCAATTTATTGATTGCATCAGAAAACACGCACCTGGTATTTATTAATATTTCTAGGGGATCATGTTCCACCCAGCCAGCTTTTGGGTAATATTGTTTATGTTCTCTTTGCGCTGATGAGAGGATCTCTCCCTTATGATTAAAAATCAGGGAGCGTGTACTGGTGGTCCCTTGGTCAATTGCCGCTATGTACTTCAAAGGCTTCCCTCCTGATTTTGCTTACATATTTTCGACTTCTTGCTTTAACTTGAAAACCTCTGATGACAAATGATCAATTTTTGATAGGGAGGTTCCCAGATTCGCTTGTTCTGCACTTATGAAACGGGTATAGGGCGCAATTGTATTCTCTATATTATCTATTACTGTATCAATTTGTTTCTGGAATTCATCTGTGAGGGATTTGGAAAACGTATCACGGATTTCTGAAATATTTTTTATAAATAGCGCTTTTGCCTGTCTTTTCTTGGCGGGGATAATGAAAAAACCGAGGGTTGCCGTCAGACCTGCAAGAAGAATTCCTGTCAGATCAGCAGAAGCAGTGGTGGCGAGAATAGTAACCAATGCGCCTAAACCGAGCGCACCCGCTTCAATTGCGGCTGATGCCGCAACGGCCATTTGTGCATCTTTGGCAATCCTTTTTGCTTCGTTCGGCTGATCAAAGCAATCGATGACCTTTTGGGTTTCCCTTTTTACTGTATCAATTATTTTCTGTCTCTCAAAACGAATCTGCCTGCTCCTCCCATCTTCCAGTATGCGCTCTTCGTATTCGGATATGCGCTGATCGATTTTATAAGTTATGGAGTGCCACTGTCGAAGGTCCTCCTGGACTAGCCAATCAATCATTTCGCCAACTTTTGAATCAATTTCTTTCGATAATCTCTTTACAACCTGATCGTTGTATTCGGCTTGGATGCGCTGCTTGTTGAGCAGATCCAAAATTCTTCCTATTCTGAATGTATCTTCAAAAAAATCGATTCCTCGTTTTTCATACTCAAGTAGCGCGTTATCAATATCCGCATACCGGAATCGGAAACTTCGCATCATGTCTTCTTTAAAGAGATCCAGTTGCTGATTAATGTCGTTTATCAGGGTGATGTCGTTTTGTATGAGGTCATATCTGCTCTGAAGGATTTCTGAATATTTAGATAGTAAATTATCAGTTACTCCCAGCGGATTCATTAATTTAAGGCAGAGCTTGTTTCCAGGATCAAGAGTCTGGAAAATGTAATCCTCAACTTTTTTCAGATCCTCACCCGATTTACCACTTTGTTTTTTTTCGCTAAGTGATGCGCGGGCGCTTAGGGAAAAAATTTGCGGTGAAAATCCCAGTAACTTTTCAAAGTTGGCTCCGACAAAACTACGGAT
>CAYPPV010000177.1:0-2465 GCA_964412705.1 uncultured Pelolinea sp.
ATACCGGTTGCAGATACAGCTGTGGGTTTTTGGGGATAAATATATTCAAGAATTGAGAGATCATGGACAGCTAGATCCCAAATGACATTTACGTCATGCTGGAATAAACCCAAATTCACCCGCACAGAATCATAATAAAAAATATCGCCGAGTTCTCCCGAAGCAATCAAATCCCTTATCCGTCGGACAGCACCCGTATAAACAAAGGTGTGGTCCACCATCAATGTCATTTTTCTTTTCTGGGATTCCTCGACCAGCTGTTCTCCTTGGGCAGTAAACTCTGTGAGCGGTTTTTCAACCAGCACATGCTTTCCTGACCGCAGCGCCCGCAAAGCCAAATCGAAATGCGTGCGCACAGGGGTTACCACAGCGACAGCATCAATTTCGCCATCCGAAAATATTCCATCGGGTTCTGTCATGACTTCCAGACCAGGATACCTCTTTTTGGCAAGCTTCAGCCGCTCCGGCCTCATATCGCTTACAGATTTGACTATTGATCTGTCGCTTTCCATGAAATTGCGAACGATATTCGGTCCCCAATATCCATATCCGATCACACCAACTTTAATCATTTAAACTCCTTAACAATTTACTTTTATTTATTATTTTTTTCTCAGGCCTTGAAATTTACCTTTTAACCGTGCCGGTACACCGGTTACAATCCCGTTTTCAGGCACATCCTGTGTGACAACCGCTCCTGCACCAACCATCGCATTCTCACCAATGGTAACGCCGCCCAGAATGGTTGCATTGCTTCCTATAGAAGCCCTTCTTCTGACAAAAGTTTTGGATAATTCCCAATCATCCTCCGACTGCATAAATCCATCCTTATTCGTAGAGCGGGGGTACAGGTCATTGATGAACATTACTCCATGACCAATAAATACCTCATCTTCAATTACCACCCCATCGCAGACAAATGTATGGGACGAGATTTTACATCTTGAACCGATTTCTGCGCCGGCCTGGATTTCTACAAAGGCGCCGATTTTTGTCTCATCCCCGATTGTGCAGCCGTATAAATTAACCAGTTCGGGGTGAAAAATTTTTACATCATTTCCAAGTTTGACATTCTTCTCGACAGGCATGAATTCTCCTCTTAATTTTGATAATAAAAATGTAATAAACAAGGCCAGGTTTTAACTATTCACCCAAGCCATTCAATTATATTTTAGGAAATTTGACAAAATAGACAAACAGAGAAATTCATGAATTTTCCGTTACTTCTTACGTTTTGCAGTTTATCCATAAATCTCTAACAATTCGCCATCCAAAGGTCTAATATCAATCCTTCATTTCATTAAATTTTTATTCACCAATAGCTCAATCCGGTCAAACTTAGCATTCCTCTGGTTTGCATAGGGTGTTGACATGATAAACATAAAATCATTATCCATGTCAATCCCAACAGATAACATGCAGTCCTTAATATCCTTAACAATATCCGTATTCTTGAGAATAACCATTCTTTCGATCTGAAAATCACTTCTTCTAAGCTGATCGCAGATCCTGTCCCGCAAGGTCTGGTTTGTCCACCCACCGGTTGGAGATTTGCCGCCAATCAGATAAGTAATGCCGGGCATCACATAGAGATCCAGAACAGGATCACCTTCCTTAAAATCCGTTTTCGTATACAGGGCTTTGGAGATTTCATCAACAGTCTGTTTGGTATCCCGTGAAACCAGGATGCCTTTCCCTCTCGGTACATATTGTGAAAATTGATTTGACTGGTCAAACATATTTCCAACCAGGCGATATGGATGGAAGAGATAATTGTAGAAAAACTGCACACCCAACCAGATTACTGCCAAAACCAGGGCGACAGATGCGTACCCAAACAATTTCCTTTCATTTAGAAGGGAGTTGTAAACCAGAATCAACAGAGCGCCCCATGGAAGGCCATGCCGGGCAGCTTGCTTGAAGATCGAGTTGCCTGTGCCAACCGCTGCGATGAAAGGGAGGATCACCAAAAAAACTGCCAGCAATAAGAATTCCCTTTCCGGAATTTCCCGTTTAAAAGATTTGGCGATAAATGATTTAGGGATACCATATGTTATAAACAACCAAATTCCTATGGAAAGAAGGGAAAAAACAAAGAAGAGAATGCCGATATTCTTACCTGTAGAGTTTGATAGCGGTGTGAGATTCTTCATAAAAAACAAGAATCCGACTGAGGCTAAGAAAAAAATTGCCAGCGTAATTAATGCGGTCCGTCGATATTTCGTAAATCTGCCGAGATCTTCTTTCAGAAAAATGAATAACATGGTACTTCCGAATAATAGAGCCGGAAGCGCGAAGAGTAAAAACGACAATAATGCCAGTAAATCCTGCCTATATTCTAAAAGAATAAGCTGAAGGTAATTAAAGATTGTCTCTGATTCCAATAAATGCGGTGCATCCTGTAAAGTACGTGATACAAGCAGGTTAGAAAACACATAACCAATAGCAATATATGCTGCCATGAC
>CAYPPV010000178.1:0-2446 GCA_964412705.1 uncultured Pelolinea sp.
ACCTGCAGCGCTTTCTTTACCACTTCATTCACACAATAAAACGAAAATTTCCAGATTTCGGTAACAAGGCGGAAAACATAATCAAGACAAGCCCTGCTGACCAGATCAACCTGGATCATCTGGTTTCAGTCCTTGCCAATGAAATCTTCGAAAAAATCACTGAACATTTTGTGGTGGTTCTGGACGACTATCACCTGATTAATGCCAATCAGGATATTGACAGGTTCATCAGTGAATTTATTCAGCGAACGGATGACAACTGCCATCTGGTCATCACGTCCCGGCGCCTCCTGACCCTCCCAGACTTGCCCCTAATGGTCGCGAGATCCCAGGTAGGCGGTCTTTCTATAGAGGAATTGACCTTTTTACCGGAGGAGATCAGGGATCTTTACAATCAGGTTTTCAACCGCAGCATATCCATGCAGCAGGCAAAGGAAATCGCAAACCGCACGGAGGGTTGGATAACCGGTTTGCTGTTGACTTCTCCCATGTTAAAAACAGGGTTAGGAGAGCCGGTCAAAATTACAAGGGCATCTGGAATTGGTCTATACGAATATCTTGCCCAGCAGGTTCTCGACCAGCAAACAGAAGAAATTCGCGATTTTCTGCTGAATTCGTCCTTCCTTGAAGAATTTGATGTTGAAATGTGCGCTGAGGTCCTGGGCAGAGCACTAGGTATTCATCCAGACTGGAACCGGATTTTCAAAACAATCATCCAGAATAATCTTTTCGTCCTTCCCGTTGATGATGAATTCCGCTGGCTTCGCTACCATCATCTGTTTCGCGATTTCCTCCAGTCAAAACTGCTGGAATTTAAACCCGAAGTTGCGGAAAAAATCCGGCTGAGTCTGGCCGATTATTTCAGCAAGAAAGGGGACTGGGAAAAGGTTTTTGAAATCTACCGGTCGCTTGAAAAACCTCAATTAATCGCGAACTTACTGGAAAAAGTTGGCACGTCCTACACGGCGAAAGGCAGGACAAAAAAGCTAGCCGCCTGGTTTGAGGAAATTGGGGAGGAAATTATCCACTCCAGCCCCAAGCTCTTATCAATCAAGGCAATTTGCCTTGTCAACCAGGGCTTATTCCAGGATGGAAAGAACCATATTGACCAAGCCATTGATGTGAATTATGCCAAAGGTGATGATGAGGGCCTTGCCGACAACCTCATTCGCCGTTCTTCTATTCTAAGGGTTCTCGGGGACTATGGACCGGCTATGGAGGACGCGGAAAAAGCAATTGAACTTACCGCTAATCAGAGCAATCTGAAATTACTGTTTGCGGAAGCGATGCGAACAAAAGGCATCCTTCTTTACCAGATGGGAAAACTGAAGGAGGGGCTAGAACATCTGGAGCAAGCGCTGGCAATTTATGAAGAAGCGGAACAGCGGGAAGACGCTGCCAGGGTGCTTGTTGAAATCGGAGCAGTAGCAGAATCTTTTGGCCTTTTTGAAGATGCCGAACACGCTTATAGGGAATCCCTTGATTACTGGCGGTCTGTCGGTGACAGTATTTGGGTTCCCACAATATTAAACAACCTGGGGGTTCTTCAGCATTCAACTGGTGAATTCAGCAGCAGCTTCATCAGCCTGGAAAAATCCATGCAGTACGCCCAGGCCACGGGCAACCAAAGAATGGAAGCATACTCGCTGGCTAGCATTGGCGACTTATATAAAGACCTGGATGCCCGGAATGAAGCCTATGACGCTTACTCGAAAGCGCTGGAAATTGCCCAGCGGATTGAGGACCAGTTCCTGGTTTTTTATTTAAAAACGGCAATGGCGAGAATGGATTTGATCCACAGAAATTTTCAAAAGGCGGAAATGCAGATTAATACCGCGAAAGTGATTGCAAAAAAATCCGGCTCGCCTTATGAAATGAACAAGTGCCGCCTTGAACAGAGCGCTCTGGATTTTTTCAAAAAACGTTACTGGCAGGTTTCGGAAGAGCTGGTAATCACTGAATCATATTTCTCAAATGAGGGACATATTGAAGACAGCATTCGGGCAAAAATATTTCTCTTCGCATCTTACTTAAAAGCTGGAGAGCCCGAAAAAGCCGGGCCGCTGATTGATTCTTTCCTTAAGGATTTGGATGATCCTGTAAAAAAAATTGCGTCACTGGCAGCTGCATATGAATTGAAACCCATCTTAAAAGCACTAAGGCCTGCTAAGGAAATTGATTCATCAATCAGTAAAATTTTTCAAAAACTCAGTGGGTTTGAGAAGATCACACACAAAAGTAGGCGGCAGATAAGGAAAAATGCCACTGTTGTGCCTTTTGCCCCACCCAAACTGGAAATCCGCGCATTGGGCTGCATGGATGTATCCATCCAGAATAAACCGCTCACGATATCGGAATGGAAAACGCGTACCAGCCGTGATCTATTTTTCTTCTTCCTCGCAAATCCGGAGGGGGTAACAAAAGAAGAAGTTGGATTAATATTCTG
>CAYPPV010000179.1:0-2430 GCA_964412705.1 uncultured Pelolinea sp.
TCGGCGTAAGCGTGCAGACTCGGCGGTAAGGCGTCTTCTTTCCAGGCCCCTTTCAACCGCCTCAGCTACCGCTATTGACTGAGGTACTGTAAAACATACTGTCGCATTGATATTCACGCCATTAAATGTCGCTTCTTCAACAGCTTCAATACCAGCTTTTGTAGCTGGTATTTTTACTTGTAAATTGGGCGCCAAGGAATCAAAATGGACCGCCTGGTCAACAATTGCCCTGGCGTTTCGGTAATTGGTGGGATCCGTCTGAATGGAAAGCCGGCCTTTTTTTCCGTTTTCGCGGTCAAACACCGGTTTCAGCAAGCTGGCGCCTTTTACGCCGATTTCCTCAAAGATTTTCCAGGTAACTTCAAACTCGCCCCAGGAGGGATTTTCGTCAATGATCTCATAGATCCGATCTCTCCACAGGTCAAATTCCTGCTTCAATACATTAAGGACAATGGTTGGGTTGGATGTAGCCCCAACCGCTCCGCGTTCTATAGCGTAGGTCAGTTCTTTTACTGAACACGAATCATTCCAGTAATCCGTCGGGAAACCAGTGACGCTTTGTTCCAATGGGCATAATTCTTTTTTCTCTGGCATAGTTTTTTCCTTAAAAAATAATTTCGAGTATCTATTTCCTTTTATCTATTCGGCTTCCATGTCCATAGTGACAATAGGCACCCTTGGGTCTTTTGTATCAAAAGTCTCTTTGACCCAGGCGTGATTGGGGTCATCGGAAGCCGTTAATACCTGGGCTGTGCCTGCCAGGAAATTCAGGTAATACGTGTTGTATCCGGGGGCAGAAACAACCGGGTGATAACCCTCGGGTGATAAAACCAGTTGACTGTCCTGGACAAGCAAAAGTTCATCAATGCTGCCATCATCCGTGTAAATCCGCTGATAAGCAAAGCCATTGGGTTTATCAATTTTATAAAAATATATTTCTTCGAGGTCAGCTTCAATGAGATTTCCGTCTTCATCCACCTGGTGGCGGTCATGTTTGTGCGGCGGATAAGAACTCCAGTTCCCCGAAGGTGTGTACACTTCAACAACAACAAGCTTATGGCAGTCAAATCCCGGCGGAATGATGCTGTTGATCTGTCTGGTCACATTTCCGCCTCCCCTTATTTCAATACTTACCATTTCGGGCGTGATTAATTGAATCGGGTGATCCTCATCAGTCTTTGTCCACCCGTATCCAATATCTAATTCTTCTGAAATCGCTCTTAGCTCAAATTTTGTCTCTCGTGGAATATAAACAGCATAGGGCATTCCCGAAAACACATCCAGACGCCGGCCTATTTTTCTCCAACTTTTCCGGTTGGATTGAAATTCCGCTGTCCCTCCCAGAATCACCACAACCATTTCTGTGTCGCCCGTTTCAGAAACCCAGCTTTTATCTTTCCCAATTTTTCTGGCCGAGAAATACAAATGTTCCCATCCCGCATTTTCAGGAGTAATCTGAATATAATCATCCCTCGAAAAATCAGGGTTTCTCTTGAGTGGTCTTGGATATGGCAATTTTTTCTCCTGGCTTTGATCGGTCGGCAGCTGTGTTTGTGCCCAAAAATTTCAGCAACTGAAATTCTTCATTCGAATAATCGATGGCGTTTTGGGGCTGCGCATTTCATGCGCAGCCCCGCTGTTTTTGGTTTACTTCTTGGTTTCTCTAAAACCCTTTCTTAAGTGAGCTTACATGTACTCATCAACATTTTCGCTGGTGATCAGAACAAAATCCACCAGGATTTCCTCTGGTACTTCTTCACCCATTGCGAGTTTATAGGCCGCTTCCATCGCGGTGGTGCCTTGAACTGTTGTGTTCTGCGAGATCGTCGCGGTCAGGCGGCCTTCCTGCACTGCGGCCAGCGCATCCGGTGTAGCATCCAGGCCATATATCTTGATCGAGTCGAGCAACTGCGCGTCTTCAACAGCTTTCAAAGCTCCCATCGCCATTCCGTCATTGTTCGCAACGATCGCTTTGAGTTCGGTCCCGGTCTGCAGCCAGTTCTCTACCAGCGCTAATGCCTCATCGGTTGTCCAGTTGGCAGTCTGTTCAAATACCACCTCGATATCCGGGTACTCCTTCAAGACTTCATAATACCCTTCCGTTCTGCCGATCTGGGCGTCCGAACCGAGCGGACCCAACAGGAATGCAACATTGCCCGATCCGCCGATATCCTCCGCGGCGGTTTTCATCTCCAAAACACCGCCATCGAAGTTTTCAACACCAACGAAGCTGTGGGCCGCGGTGGCATCACTGATTCTTTGGTTCACAACAACCACGGGGATGCCTGCTTCTTTTGCGGCTGCTAACGCGGGAACAACGCCATCAACGGAAACGGGCTCAATCACAATACCCGCAATACCCTGCGTTACAGCTGTTTCAATCTGGCTGACCTGTTTTGCAACATCTTTTTCAGCATCATAGACATTCAC
>CAYPPV010000180.1:0-2390 GCA_964412705.1 uncultured Pelolinea sp.
ATATTTCCATCTGGAAAAAATTTTAACATAGTAATATAAGGAAAATCTTAATTTCCGAATTGTAAGATTGTATTTATCACCACATCTTGATCTTCGATTTTCAGGTCATTGTAAAAAGGAAGGCGCACCAAACGGTCGCTGGTAGATTCGGTTATTGGCAGGTCTCCCTGCTTATAACCAAATTTTTCCCCCATCCTCGAGGTATGTAGGGGAATATAGTGAAACACAGTGTAAATCTCCCTCTTTCTTAAATATTCGATAAATTTCTGCCTTGCTTCAAGATCGGGCATCAGCATATAGAACATGTGGTAGCTCTGCTCACAATACTCGGGCACCATAGGAAGCTGTACTTCTGAGTGAGATGCCCAATCTTTCAATCCCTGATAATATCTGTGCCAGATTGATGCCCTCTTGGCCTGGATTAATTCTCTCTCTTCAAGATGTGATAAGAGTATGGCTGCTAAAATATCGGAGGGTAAATAACTGGACCCAGCTTCAACCCAGGTGTATTTATCCACCTGCCCTCTGAAAAATCTATTGCGGTTGGTGCCCTTTTCCCTGATTATTTCTGCCTTTTCAATATAATCCTGTTTATTAATAATCAATGCCCCGCCTTCTCCGCAAGAAAAATTTTTCGTTTCATGAAAGCTTTGGGTTGCCATTGACCCGAAAGTCCCTAAATATTTATTCTTGTATTTTCCAAATAAGCCGTGCGCATTATCCTCAATGATCGGGATCCCATGCCGGTCAGAAATTCTGATGATCGCATCCATTTCACATCCAACTCCGGCATAATGCACGACATAGATTGCCTTCGTTTTGCCGGTAATCTTTTCTTCTATGAGAGATTCATTAATATTGAGCGTATCAGCACGAATATCTACGAAAACCGGTTTCGCCCCTCTTATGACAAATGCATTGACTGTTGAAACAAAAGTGAATGATGGCGTGATAACCTCATCGCCTTCCCTAATATCCAGAAGTAAAGCGGTCATTTCAAGCGCGTGGGTGCAGTTCGTTGTAAGCAGCACTTTCGAAACGCCTAATTCCTTTTCTAGAAGCTGGTGGCATTTTTTTGTGAATGGGCCATCCCCGGAAATATGGTTGCTCTGCATTGCCTGCAACACATACTCTTTTTGGTTTTGGGCCTGGTAGGGTTTATTGAAATCAATCATTTTTTACGAATTTCCCGTTTCTTTTCTGACAATGATTGTGAAATCATAAAGCCCGTAATCATGGAGAAGCGCGATGTTTCTTGAAAAATGCTTTTTACAGTAATCAAAATATAGGCAGGGATCTGCATAATATAAAGTTGACTTCATAAAATCATGGTCTGAGTATTTAGTGAGCATATTAAAAGCGAATCCTTTTATGGATAAACCATCCATTTTATGGAGTGTCTGAAAAACATAATCTGTCCATTCATTGTAATCCGCATCAAGCTTGAGATTGAAGATTCCGCTTTCTACGGCATAATCTGCTTGCTTAAGATCTTTCTCAAAAGTGGTAAAAATGCAATTTTCCTGACCTTTGTGAATTTGATTGGCTTCTTTAATCATCTTTCCTACAATGTCGTATCCCTGATAGTGGAACCGGTGCCCTTTTTCTGACAGGTAATCGAATAACGCTCCATATCCGCAACCGTAGTCAATAATGGAATAGCACTCTTCGGAATTAATCACCTTCGTAATTTGATCGAACCTTGTATTTTGTGATTCCAGGGAATTCCAGTCGAGGCCATTTGGGGTAGGCCCGTGTTTGGAGAATTTTTCTTCAAAGTATGAGCTAATTTTTGATAGATTGAATTTTTTATCCATATTTCCTACACGATATAAGATAACGCATCCATGCCGGTCATGAATAAAAGGTCCAGTATAGAAACCTGTGGATTGTATGGCGGATACAGCTGTGGATATTCAGGATAATCGTAAACCATGTATTCCAATTCAATATTATTTTCTTCAAATTTTTCTTCTTCGAGATAATTTATTGCTGAGGGTCCCGAAATGTAGTGGGACGCGCCAACAGCTTTCAGGATCTGAATAATGCGGTCGGTTTTTTCCCCTACAATTCCTTTAATTTCTGATGACCGTTTATATTGAACATGCTTGATACCAATCAGGTCTGCTATTTGTTTGGTTGTTTGAATAGTAAAGTCAGCCAGAAGGCAAGGTTTTTGAAAATATAGATTTCTGAAAAAATCCCTGAATCTTTCAAAATGAGGGGCTTTGCTGTAAGCGAATTGTATTCCCTTCCAGTGGTGTTCATTCCAGGGTTTATCCCAGCAAATTTTTATTTCTTTTATGGCAATATTTTCCTCAACTACACCTTTTGCATGCACAGGTATAGTCAGCCATTGAGGGCCTTGGGCGGTTTTGATTATGTTTCGA
>CAYPPV010000181.1:0-2291 GCA_964412705.1 uncultured Pelolinea sp.
CAGACTGCATTCAAAACAGGCGCCTTGTCCAGGCACGAAAACACGCGCCAGGCCTAAAAATTCCTGAATCGCGCCATCCACCCAGGGTTTATCAACCCAATATGAAAAGCGGTTCACCGCAAGGCGCGCTTCGCGGTTATCGAGGCAGCCGATGATCACATCCATACGTCTGAATACACCAAGGCCAACCGCGGTGGTTACATCACCGTGGAGATACTGCACGTGCACGTTTGGATTGATTTCTTTTGCCCGCGCGGCTGCAACTTCCGCTTTTTTCCTGCCGGAATCGGATTCACGGAAGAGCACAGAACGGGATAGGTTCGCAAGTTCTATGGTATCGAAATCAACAATAAATATGTTCCCGATACCCATCAGTACGAGGTTCTTCACGACTTCATTGCCCAGCGCTCCCGCACCAACAACCATGATTTTCGCGTTTTCAACCTTTTCTCGTTCCCACCATGAAATAAACTCAAATGTCCCCAAGCGGTCCTTTTTCAGGTTGGGAATAACAAGCGGTTTCTCCGGATTGACCGGCAGGCGGCGCGGGCCATCCGGTGATTCTCCCGGCGCAATACGGATGCGTTCGGATTGGGTCGTTTCCGCCTCGGATACAATTTGGTGCGCTTTGGCAAGATTATCTTCATTAATCTCCGCAACGAACCAGCCCACGCCGTGCCGGGATTCGATTAAATTAATTTCTTCCAGTGACTTAAGCGCTTCACGCAGGGTAGAGCGGCTGATGCTGAACTGTTTGATCAGATCGCGTTCTGCTGGAAGTTGGTAGCCGGGTTTATATGTACCGTCCAGAACCTGGGCGGCCAATCTTCCTGCTACAATTTCCGGTAATGACTTTCGGGGAATTTCTTCCACAAAAACCTCGCTTATGGTATGTTGGTCAGACCACTGAACCTTATTATAAATATTTTTTGGGGAATGTCAATAGCATTTGCGATTCTGGGCATTTTGCTTATGGAAGAATGCAACTAATATCCATATAAAAGGTTAAACAAGGGGAAGGATATAAGACAATAAAGGAGAGACAGATATGACGAAAATATCTTTTATCACAGACAGCACAGCATACTTGGAAAAGGATTATGTAGCAAATCACCCGGTAAGAGTGATTCCATTGAATCTCCATTGGAACGAAGCAACATATAAGGATAATGTCGATATTGCGGCCGATGAATTCTATAACCGACTGGAAAAATCCGATACGCTGCCAAGCACTTCGCAGCCTTCTGCCGGAGAGTTCCTGGAAATGTATAAAGAAGCCGCAAAAGACGCGGATGCCCTGGTCGTTCCGCTTATTTCATCCGGCATAAGCGGCACCGTAGATTCCGCGCTGATGGCAGCTAAGGAGTTTAAAGAAGTACCGGTCTATGTGATTGATTCCAAAGTTACTTCAGCTGGCCTGGCGCTGCTGGTGAAAGCACTGGTTGAATCCGCGCAGAAGGGTTCCAGTATCGACGACCTTCTCAAGCTTGCTGAAAAAATCATCAAGGATATGAAGCTTTATTTTGTTTTGGATACGCTCAAATATCTTCATAAGGGCGGGCGGATCGGCGGGGCAGCCGCATTTCTCGGCTCCGCCCTGGACTTGAAACCAATTCTATATCTGACTGAAGATGGAAAAATCGATGCTTTAGAAAAAGTGAGAACCCGGAAGAAAGCTGTCAAACGATTAATCGAATTGGCCGAGGAAAAGGCCGGAGGAAAACCGGCATATCTTGGAATCATACATGCGCAGGTGGAAGAGGAAGCTGAGACCCTCCAAGATGAACTCCGAGAAAAACTGAATCCATCTAAATCAGGCATTTATATCATCAGCCCTGTAATCGGCACGCATGTCGGACCCGGGGCACTGGCAGTCGCCCTGCATACTATTCAGTATTAATACCAAAGAGACCATCTATTTCCGGATGGTCTTTTGTCATTTTCTTTTTATTTCTGGGAGACAGGAATTCAACTGAAAAAGAATTCTTCCAGCGGGATTTCAAGTGATTTTCCTTTGGCGATTACGTCAACCAGGCTATACATAAGGGGCAGTTGAGAACGGGTCAATCCGAAGCTGGATTCAAGCCGGGGGATTGCCCTTGCGAATTGCTGAATGACATAAGCTGCCTCAAGCGTCACCCCCGATAATTTTTGATGGGCTTCCTCATACGAAAGCCCTTTACCAAGCCACTTGCCGAGAAGGTTGGACCGCCCGCCCTGGCAGGTAACATATAGATCTCCCACGCCAGGCAAACCGGCAGCGTATGATAGATCCAAGCCCAGCATATCCA
>CAYPPV010000182.1:0-2280 GCA_964412705.1 uncultured Pelolinea sp.
CGTGATGAAGACCTAGATTCGTGTGATCGTGACCCTGATGTTGCTCACCGCTGCCGTGTATGACGATTGTGCCGTTATCCAAAGCCTGCCGCAGGCAGTATGGGATTACAGGGGCATTCGTGAGTGGAAGGCGCTGGTTCGGTCCATAGGCGTTAAATACTCGCAGGCAGACAGTTTCAATTCCCCATAAAGCGCCAATTGTCCTGATGTAGTATTCTGCAGAAAGCTTAGAAACCGCATAGGGTGAACTGGGATTTGGCCTGTTTGATTCCTTAAGCGGCTGCGTTTTTTGATTTCCATAAATCGTGCCCGAAGATATAAAGACCACCCGCCTTACTCCGACATCCCTCATCGCTTCCATCAAAGTCACAGTCCCGCCCACATTAACAGTGTTATATTCACGCGGATAGAGCACGGATTCAGGGACAACTACTCTGGCAGCCAGATGATAGACACAATCAACTTCCTGGAGAAGCGACCACAACTTTGGCCGGTCATTAATATCACCTCGCACAAGGTGAACTTCGGGTGATAACTGATCGGGGTCTCCCGTTGATAGATCGTCTAGTCCGACAACACTCCGACCGTCTTCCACCAATCGGTTTGCCAGCGGCGCTCCCAGAAATCCTGCTGCTCCAGTAATTAAAAATCTCATAAATTCGCCGCCATTGGGCAAAAAGGTATTTTCGGATTATAGCATAATGATACAGTTGCAGTTAAACAAGCATCCGTACATAATCCTAGATTCTCAAACATGCGGGGGCTTGGCCAATTTTCGGCAAGAATTGAATAGAGACAATCTTGCAAGCAATTTTTTGAAATTCAGGATCAATAATCCTGACAAATCTTATCATGTATAATGGTTGCCGATCAAAGAAGAGGTTTCATGAGGGTCTTTTTTAAGATAATTGCAATATTTTTCGTTCTTATTTCCTTTTTATCATCGACGGTAGACGTTTCCAGGGCACAGGAACAGATCGAACCGGATATTCCTCAGTATGAACAGACCTATGAAGGATTACCGCTCTGTTCTCCCGGAGTTTATCTTATTCCCCCAAGCGACTGCCTGCCTTACGGCCCCTCTGCTTCTTTAACCAATTGGGCAAAGAAGGGCCTGACCCTCCCCCTGAAACCTCTCCCTGCTTATCATCCCGATTCGAACTTCACTGAAATTGATCAGAATTATGCCAAGCTGAATATACCGAATGGTGAAGTCGCGCGGTTTTACGCAAACATTGAATCCGCCGTTCTTGGATTGGGAGAGCTGGCAACCTTGCGGCCGGGAGAATTTCTCTATATATCTTATGATACTGTGGGATATGACCAGTTCAACAATACATATGTCAAAAATAAACGCGGCTGGGTGCGGGCATCACCCGCTGAATACACAGATTACCAAGGCTTGCTTTTCAGGCAGCCTCCCACCAATAAATTCGGATGGATCATTGATTCCACGAATCCCTTAAAAGAACCGAGTTCGCTTGCCCCAATCGTGAACGAAGAACTCGTCCGTGATTCCGTGGTACAAGTATATGACCAGGTGGATGCAGAAGGCACGACCTGGTCCATGATCGGTTTCGGTAAATGGGTGAATAGAAACAAGATCCGGATTGTAACCCCGAGAACAGAACCGCCGGAAGGGGTGGATAACGGGCGCTGGATTGAGGTCAATCTCTATGAACAGACTCTCAGCGTGTATGAGAACTACCGGCTGATCTTTGCAACTCTGGTTTCCACCGGTTACGATCCTTTTTTTACCCAACCCGGCCTTTTCAAAATTCGGGAAAAGCATGAACTCGAAACCATGGAAGGCGCTTTTGCGGAAGGGAAAACCGATTATTACTACCTTGAAAATGTACCCTGGACCATGTATTATGACGGGCCGCGCGCTCTGCACGGAGCATACTGGCGCTCCAAACTTGGCTCGGAGCTTTCCCACGGATGCGTCAACCTTTCCATCGGTGATTCACACTGGCTATATAACTGGGCTGAAATTGGGGATTGGGTGTATGTGTGGGATCCGAGCGGGCAGACCCCAACCGATCCTGCTTTCTATGAAGGAAGCACTGCATTTTAAATTCAAAACCGCCTCATCAAATGAGGCGGTTTTTTTTATTCCTGTTTAGAACCGAAGGTTGCTTCGAATCAAGGGGCAGTTAACCTAAAGGTCATACACTCCTAATCCAAAAATCAGAAGCCCGTTCACCAAGTTCACCCATTTTGAATGGCGGGCAAAAAACTTTTTGCTAAATGCAGCGGCCACCACCGAGAAAAGAAAGG
>CAYPPV010000183.1:0-2279 GCA_964412705.1 uncultured Pelolinea sp.
GAGATCGCGAAAGCGATTTCGCTCAACGCGCGGATATTGATCATGGATGAACCGACATCCTCCCTCTCCGCCCATGAGGTGCAGCAGTTGTTTAAGATTGTCCGGTCACTGAGGGATCAAGGCGTTTCTATTCTATTTATCGGCCACCGTCTGGAAGAAGTATTTGAAATTGCGGACCGGATTACTGTTTTAAGGGATGGATACTGGATTTCCACCAAACCGAAAGACCAAATCACTATGAAGGAAGTTATTCATGATATGGTCGGCCGGGATGTGAGCGAATTTTTTGCAAAAGAAGAAACAGAACGGGGTGAGCTGATTCTCTCTGTAAAAAATTTATCGAAAGAAAATGTCTTCCAGGATATCAATTTTGATGTTTACAAGGGAGAGGTGCTCGGGTTTGCAGGTCTGATCGGTTCCCGCAGGACAGATGTGGGTCTGGCCTTGTTCGGAATCGCTCCTGCGGACAGCGGGGAGATCATCTTAAAAGGAAAAAAATTAACTATTACCAATCCCCAGCAGGCACTCAGGGAGGGAATCGCTTATGCATCGGAAGACCGCCGGGAGCTGGGTCTGATCATGCCAATGGAGATCAGCGCGAATATCACTCTCCCGCTTTTACAGGAATATTTGAATCCGGCCGGTCTGGTTAACCGGAAAAAGGAAGAGCAGACAGCAGAATCGTTCAAAGAAAAGTTGGATATCCAGGCGCCCTCTGTACATGTACCGGTGGAACGACTATCCGGCGGCAACCAGCAAAAAGTGATGCTCAGTAAATGGCTGAACGCCAGCCCAAATATCCTCATCCTGGATGAACCAACAAGGGGCGTGGATGTGGGCGCGAAAGCAGAGGTGCATAAGATGATTAACGACCTGACCTCGCGTGGGGTTGCGGTCATACTGATTTCATCTGAATTGCCCGAGGTGGTTGCCATGAGCGACAGGGTGCTTGTGATGCGTGAAGGAAGACAGATGGGCATATTTGAAAAAGTTGAGGTAGACCAGGAGAAAATCATGGCTGCGGCGATGGGACAGAGCCAGATTGCCCGGGAGGTGGTTCAATGAGAAAAATCTTTGAACGCTTCAGCCCGGAGCAGATCCGGGAAGTCTTTCTGGTAGCGATTATTGTGATTGTCATCCTCGTTTTTTCCACGCTCATCCCCGATTATTTGACCCCCAGCTTTTTTAACCGCCTCTCTTCCAGCATTGCCATCATCGGGGTACTGGCAGTTGCCCAGACGATTGTCTTCCTGACACGAAATTTTGACCTATCGCTGGGATCCATAGTAGGCGTTACCGCATATCTGCTAGGGCAGCAATTGTGGTGGCATCATGAAATACCGCCGGTTGCAGCAGTCTTGATGGCGATCCTTATCGGGATGGTGATGGGTGGAATTAACGGCCTTCTGGTTGCTTACGGGCGCGTACCTTCCATTATCGTAACATTAGGAACACAGGCCATTTATCGCTCCTTTCTGGTGGAATATTCCAATGCCGTACCGATCACCACCAACAACCTCCCTGACTGGATCGTTGAATTAAATCAGATTTCTTTATTCGGCTACCGGGGTTTTGAGTTCAGGGTCCTTTTTGGCATCATGCTGGTTGTAGGAATAATTTTTCACTTTATTCTGAAATATCATCGTTTTGGCAGGCGGCTGTATGCCATCGGTTCCAATCCAAAAGCCGCGCTAATCGCGGGTTTTCCCCACAACCGGATTGTGTTTCTGGCTTTCCTGATTAGCGGGGGTTTGGGGGGGTTGGCGGGCTTTATGTATCTTACTCGCTTCGGGAATATTATGGTGCTGGCTGGAATTGGACTTGAATTTGCCGCCGTTGCAGCGGTGGTGGTAGGCGGTGTCAGCAACATGGGTGGGTCCGGGACAATTGTCGGTGCTATATTGGGCGGGCTTCTCATTGACCTCCTCGAGAATAGCTTATATCGCACTGCCGCGGTCAGCGAATTCTGGCGGGATGCCATTCTGGGTATGCTGATCCTGCTGGCGGTTGCGGTTGACTACATCGTTATAGGGAAATTGCGTCGTATTTGGTCAAGAGCTGGATTCCAGATGGAATCGGAAGAAGCATTGGAAAAAGAAGAGGAAACCGGCTATGCTAAATAAAGAAGGAATTTTCGCTCGGGCATCCAGGAGATTGAGAGGATGGGAAGGATTTTTGCTTGTCCTGCTCATTATCATCTTCCTGGCAAACAGTACACTTGCGCCAAATTACTTAACCATCAAGAATCAGATCAATCTGTTCATCCTTTATATTGAACG
>CAYPPV010000184.1:0-2230 GCA_964412705.1 uncultured Pelolinea sp.
CAAGCAACACCTCCTGTTTGCCGCCAAACCCCCCGCCGATGCGCGGTTTGATAACCCGTATCTGCTTAACGGGCATTTTTATAAGCGGGGCGATAATTCTACGGATGTGAAAGGGCACCTGGGTGCTGGTTCGGACTACCAGGCGATTATCCTCGTCAAAATAGGTGATGCAAATATGGGGTTCCATTTGCCCATGCTGCTGTTTTGGTGTTCTATATTCACGCTCAAACACTTGATCACAGGATTCAAATACCTTGTCTGGTTCCCCCACTTCCGCTTCAATATGGTGCACTATATTCCGTGAGGGATCAAAGATGCCTTCCGTATCCTCTTCATCATGAATGATCGGCGCTCCTGGCTGCATGGCTTGCTCGGCGCCTAAAACATGGGGCAGCACTTCGTAATCAACCTCAATCAGCCGGAGTGCCTTCATTGCAGTTTCCCTGTCATCTGCCGCTACTACTGCGACCCGATCACCAACATGACGAACCTTGTTATCCAGGGAAACCTGGTCATGGGGAAGCGGCTGTGGGTAACTCTGCCCGCCTGTAGCAAATTTAATTCTTGGAATGTCCTTATATGTAAGAACCGTATGGACACCGGGTAATGCTTCTGCCTTGCTAGTGTCAATATTCCGAATAATTGCATGCGCGTGGGGGCTGGTGAGAAGTGCACCAAAAAGCATTCCATTTGGATGGACATCATCCGTAAAAGCCGGTTTGCCCCGAACCAGCTTCACCCCGTCCACTTTCTGTGGGGACTTTCCAACCTGGAGCAGCCTGGGCATGGAAGCGGGTGTGAGAACCAAGGGCAGTAACGGGGTACGGTCACCGTCCTTCCGGTAGTAAGGTTCAGGAAGGCGTATATCACTTACCTTTTTAGGCAGAACTTGCTCTGGAGGTGTATATGGGTTCAGGCTTTCTCCGCGCATGACTGCAGCAGCACGTTTAACGGCATCTACAATTCTGACATAGCCGGTGCACCTGCACATAACGCCAGACAATTTTTCACGGATTTCTTTATCGGAAGGATTCTTGTTTTGGTCAAGGAGGGCTTTGGCGGTAAGTATTTGTGCGGGTGTGCAAAAGCCGCATTGTATGGCTCCTGTTTCCAGGAAGGCTTTTTGCAGAGGGTGAAGGTTTTCTGTGTTTCCCAGAGATTCCAGGGTTTCAATTTCCTTTCCCTCTATTGTTTTCATTTTTATTAGGCAGGAATTGCAAGGAGCGCCATTGATAAGTACGGTACACATGCCGCAGTCGCCCTCACGGCATCCGGATTTCACGCTTTTAAGGCCAATTTCCCGCAGGTAATCCAACAATATTTTTTCACGATCAGGTGCGGTGTGCGGTTGGCTGTTTAATATAAATGAAACTCCCTTACCGTTTTTCCTAGATTTGGCATCCATAATTTTTCTCCATTAGCTTGTATAAAAGTTAGGAATGGAAATATTAATTTGATTTTACTATAAGGCTTTTTAATGAAAAAAACCGGCTGACACCGGTTTTATCAGGCGGGAGCGACGGGATTCGAACCCGCGGTCTCGGCCTTGACAGGGCCGCATGTTAACCACTACACCACGCCCCCGCGGAGACGAAAAGTTTAACACAGTCTAGCTACTGGGTCAAGTTAGGCGAACAATTGGGCTTCAGTTTAATCCCGTGAACCAGCCTTCATGAACCCTGGTCCAGGAATATACCTGGTCATCCTCAAACCACTTTTTAATTTCCATTTCGGCGGTCTCAACTGAGTCCGAGGCATGTACCAGATTGCGGCTGGTTATGATGGATAAATCGTGACGGATCGTGCCGGCTTCTGCTTCAACAGGATCGGTCGAGCCGACAGTCTGGCGGACAGCTTCGATGGCGTTTGGACCTTCCCAGATCATAGCAACGAGAGGAGAAGAGGTAATATATTCAACAAGTCCATGATAGAATGGCTTGCCTTTATGAATGGAATAATGTTCTTCCGCAAATTCCTTTGAAATACGCCTGAAATTCATGGCAATTAATCTCAACCCCCTCTTTTCAAACCGGGATATTATCTCACCAATTAAACCTCTCTGAACCCCGTCCGGTTTGATCAGTACCAAGGTGCGTTGTATATTGTGCATGAATCTCCTAATTGAAAAAATGTTTAAAAATTGATATATTTCTGGGCACGCTGGAAAATTTGCAGAGCTTTTTCCTTCTTTTTCTGGAGAAGATAGCTTTCTCCCAACAGGAAGAAAAAG
>CAYPPV010000185.1:0-2209 GCA_964412705.1 uncultured Pelolinea sp.
AGAAAACATTCGAATTATTGTTTTCTTTGACTTTCTTTTCCTGATTACATTTTTTGGATGGGCGCTGGTGCGGGCCAGCTATCCTGAAATTATCGGTACAGAAAAGCCTATGGAACTTGCCTTTATCAACGGGATTTACAAATCTCCATCTTTTCCTCCTAATGATCCCTGGCTTTCAGATTATTCGATTTCTTATTATTACTTTGGTTACCTTCTCGTATCAATTTTTATGCATCTTCTTGGAACATCTTCTGGAATTGCGTTTAATTTGGCAGTTGCTCTCTGCTTTTCACTCACAGCCGTAATCTCTGCGGGTTTACTATTCAATATAATTTCTGCCAATTACAACAGCGGTAAAGAAAAGACTAAATCAATTCTCCTGATAAGCCTGCTGGCACCCTTGCTGATCTTAGTTGTCAGCAACGCAGAAGGGCTTCTGGAAGTGATGCATTCATCTGCTTTTTTCTGGAAAATGGATAAATCGGGGGTCTGGTTTTCCAAATTTTGGAGCTGGCTGGATATTCAGGAACTGGTTAACCCTCCCAATCATCCATTTGATTTGGTCCCGAGCAGAGCAGGTGGTGCATGGTGGTGGCGGGCATCCCGTGTTTTACAGGATTATACGGCTGTGGGAAACTCGCGGGAGATTATTGATGAATTTCCATTTTTCTCGTACCTTTTGGCAGATTTCCATCCGCATGTGATATCCATGCCGTTTGTTCTGCTCGTTGTTTACCTTGGTTTGGATATTTTCCTAAATATTCCTAAAATTGAATGGGGCCTGAGAAATTCATTCAGATTTTGGTTCAGGGGAAAAGGACTATGGATTGGATTTATTTCAGGGTCTTTAATTTTTGTGAATACATGGGATTTTCCAATCTGTTTTGCCTTGATTGTTGGTTTGTTTATGGTCAGCAGAGTGAGAAACAAGGGATGGGAAAAGGAACGAATCAAGGAATTTTTTAACCTCTCTATTCCTTACGGCATATTGAGCATTGGTCTTTATTTGCCGTTTTTGATTGGATTGTCTTCACAGGCTGGCGGATTCCTGCCTAGTCTTGTTTTCAAGACGCGGCTCATTCATTTCCTGGTGATGTTTTTTCCCCAGGTAATGGTCATAACGCCCATTCTTTTCGTCCTGCTGGTCAAAAATGCCAACCTGAAAGAATTTATGAAAAATCTGCTGATTGTATTTACTTTTACTGTTTTATTATTTGTGATCTCTTTGTTAATTCCCCTGGCGATCAGTAGCAGCCCTTTTCTTCTTGAAAGAATTCGCAGTCTGATAGGAATAAATTTTGGGTTTCAGATTGAAATGGACAACCTTGCGCTTCAATCATTTCTGGGCATCTATGAATCCCGGACTGTTGGCGAACTGATTGGCACAACCCTCAAGCGCGTTATCGGGTCTCCTTTTTTATTCGTTTTTTTGGTCTTAACAATATCAATATCTGTTACTTTTTTATTTTCAAAGAAAAATCCGAAAGACGAGCTGAAAGAAAACGGAGAACAGTTCTTACGGATCAACGAATTGGATCGCTTTATCTTTACTCTGATTTTGCTAGCCTCCCTTATAATTTTGATCCCGGAGATATTCTACTTGCGCGACCAGTTTGGGTGGAGAATGAATACGATCTTCAAATTCTATTTCCAGGCTTGGATTTTGTTTTCAATCTCATCGGGTTATTTTGTTTTCAGGATTTTTGAGATTCGACCCGGAAAAATTCGTTTATTTCTTTTGGCTTTTGCTTTTTTGGGTCTTGCTGTAGGTCTCATATATCCGATATTTGGAATGCTCGAAAAAACCAACCGCTTTCAAAATATGGTTTGGTCTTTAGATGGGAATAAATACTTGGAAGCATCAAGCCCGGAGGAATTTGAAGCTATTGAATTCTTGAAGAATGCGGATTATGGTGTTGTCTCGGAAGCAGTAGGAGGAAGCTACAGCTCTTATGGCCGGGTTTCCAAATTAACTGGTCTGCCTACAGTTTTGGGTTGGCCTGGTCATGAAGTACAGTGGAGAGGTGGAGGCGAAGAAATTGGCACTCGCGAGAATGACATTCGTGACCTTTACACGACGAATAACTGGGACAGAGCCAGAGAAATTATAGAAACGTATAGTATCCGCTATATCTACATTGGCCAGCTTGAAAGGTCAGCATATTCAGTTTCAGATATTAAGTTTAAGGAAAAATTATCACTTATATTT
>CAYPPV010000186.1:0-2200 GCA_964412705.1 uncultured Pelolinea sp.
ATGCGGCACGGAGGGGTCAGCCCCAAGCCGTGGTCCAGTCTCAATATGGCGACTTCAGTAGGAGACTCCCGAGAAAATGTGCTTGAGAACCGGGCAAGAATCACTCAATGTCTTGAGGTTCCCCCGTCCAGTATTTACGATTTATGGCAGGTGCACAGCAAGGTTGTTGTGAAAGCAGACCGGCCGCGATCCATTGAAGAAAAACACATCCGGGCAGATGCAATCGTTACAGATAAAAATGGCATTGTTCTACTTATGCTTTTTGCAGATTGTGTTCCCATCTTATTTTATGATCCGGAAAAGGATGCAGCAGGAATTGCGCATGCGGGCTGGCAGGGTACGCTGAAAAATATCGCAGGAGCCGTTGTATCGGCCTTTGTGGAAAAATTCGGATCCGATCCCGCTGATATAGAGGTAGTTATTGGACCGGCAATCTGCCAGGATCACTATGAGGTGGGTGAAGATGTTGTCAGACTAGCGAAGGCATTATTTAAAAGAGAATGTAATGTCATCACAGAAAGCAGCGGAAAATACTACTTCAACCTAGTAGAAGCCAACCGAATCCTCCTGCACAATGCGGGCATCCAGTCGGTAGAAACAAGTGATATTTGTACAGCCTGCCGCAAAGAGGACTGGTTCTCACACCGTGGGGAAAATGGCAGGACTGGGCGGTTTGCCGCAATCATTTCACTGGACCGGTATGGCAGATGAAGTAATCATCCGCCTGCATATCGTGCCGGGGTCCAAAAAAGACCAGGTTTGCGGTTTTATGGAAGATGGGCGTCTGAAAATCAAAATTGCTGCCAAGGCGGCTGATGGAAAAGCCAATGAGCGCCTTGTCGGCTACCTGTCGGATGTATTTGGCATAAAAAAATCAGCCATATCAATCCAATCCGGTGAATTTTCTAGAAATAAAAGAGTCTCAGTTATTGGCGTTGAAACAAAAATAATGCAGGATTCCATAAACCGGGTTTTGAATCAGGATCCGTAAACAATTCTTCGGCATCCTGGGCAGTAAAGCAGAACACTGGCAGATCTTGCCTGCTGGCATTGGCTTGGCGTCAAATGCGTCCCGCATTCTGAACAGGATTCATCCTGCAGATATGATACGGCCGTGCCGCCTTTCGATTTTCGCAGGGACTGGTAGATATCAAGAGAGCTCTGATCAATTTGATTAATAAGGGTATCTTTCTTTGTTCCCAGATTCAGGATGTTTTTTTCAAGCTTGTCCTTTTCACCTAGCAACAGCGATTTCCTGGATTCAAAATACGTCATGGCTTCGTCCAACCTTTTTTTATCGCAGTCAGCTTTTTTTTCCGCTTCTTCAAGCTCAAGCAGCCTTTCCAGGAGATCATCCTCCAGTCTTGCAATGATACTGTCCAAAGAGCTAATTTCCTGCTGAAGGTCTTGTAGCTCTTTTGGATTTTTCACTTTCCCCCCGTATAAATTCTCTTCACTCTGGCTTTTCTTTATTTTTTTTGCTTGGATTTCATTATCCAGAATATTAAATGAGGATTTGAATTTTTTAAATATTTCCTGGCTCTTTTCATATGCAGCTTTTGCGGCCTGAACTTGATTGTCTGACTTAATCAGGGCGTTGATTTCAGTAATTCTTTTTTGCGCGGCGTCTATTTCTGAATCGATCTGTTGGAGTTGGTAAAGTTGAAATCCTGTATTCATCCTACAAGAATATTACCAGAATTGATTTAAATGATTGGGGAAAAAGGGATTATTATCAATCAATCACATGCAAATTTATATTTCCAATAAAACTCATTTCCTATTTATGAAAAATTACTACCGGGTTATTATTAGCAATCTATTGCAAAAGGAATTGACAAATCATATAATTATTTAAAATCGTATCAATATTTGCGATTAATAAGGAGCAGGAATGGCAGTGGATACTGAAAACAAAAAAATCCTCGCAGTAGATGATGAAGAACGCATGCTTCGTTTTATACGTTTAAATTTGGAGCATGATGGGTTTCAAGTGATCGAGGCAACCAGAGGGCATGAAGCTCTGGAGAAAATGCGGACGGATATGCCAGATCTCATTCTTCTGGATATTATGCTGCCCGACCTGGATGGATTTGAAGTATTAAAGATGATTCGGGAAATCAGCAATATTCCCGTCATTATGCTCACGGCCAAAGGAGAGGAAGATGACCGTGTGAAAGGCCTTGAATTGGGAGCGGAC
>CAYPPV010000187.1:0-2200 GCA_964412705.1 uncultured Pelolinea sp.
GCTTACTTTGGATGAGGAGATTTCCCGGGCACTTGCTAATGTGGAATCATCGATTGGGACAGACGGATTGCCAGCTGCTACAAGGCATCTTAGAAATCTTGCACAGCAGAGTCTTGAAGCATTCAATAAACGAAAAGAAGTAATTGTCAATTTGTATGAAAATCAAGAAGCCGAATAATTAAATAACCAGGAGTTTAAAAAATGGCCAGAATTTTTGATGTTGTCGAATATGCAAGCGAAATGAAAGATGAGCTTGTCCACCGCTTTCCTGAAGAAGGCGTGGCGGACTTGCGATTGGGTTCCCAGGTGATCGTAAGAGAACCGCAGAAAGCTGTTTTCTTCCGGGACGGCAAGGCGTTGGATGTGCTGGGTCCAGGGAGACATACCATAACAACCGCAAATATCCCCCTACTGGTTAATTTAATCGGTAAGGCTTTCAATAACAGGACGCCCTTTACTGCAGAAATCTATTTTGTATCTATGCGGGAGTTTGCTGATAGAAAGTGGGGAACACCGCAGCCAATTATTGTAAGAAATCCCGGCATGGGGCTGGGGGTCGCTTTGCTCCAGGGATTTGGAACTTACAGCTACCAGGTAAAGGACGCACAGCAATTTGTCACACAGATCGTTGGCGCACAAAGCGTCTACCGGACAGAAGAAATAGAAAACCGGCTGCGCACAATGCTCCTTTCAAAATTGCAGGATTTACTTGGCGAGACGACGGGAACAAAATCAGTGGTGGATCTAATTGCACTAACAGAGGAACTCGGATCAGGTGTTCGTGCGAAAGCGCAGGATGATTTCGGCGCTCTGGGTTTAACTCTAAAATCCTTCTATATTGGAAATCTTAAACCATCCACCAAATCTGCAGAAGACCTTCGCGCTATGGGTATGCTGGATACAGCTACCTACACCCAACTGCAGGCGGCGGACGCTATGCGGGAAGCAGCCCAAAATCCAAGTGGCGGTGCAGGGCTGACAGCCGGAATAGGTGCGGGAATGGGTATTGGTGATGTTTTATCTGAATCCTTGAGAGGCGTCAGAGAAGGCAAGTCTGGAGAAGGAAAAGCCGCGGGTATTCCAGACGTCATGTCACCTTCAGAGGTTGCTAAGATTCTGCAGGTTTCCGAGGAAGATGTTATGGCCGCCATTGAAGATAAATCGCTTAAAGCTAAAAAGATCGGCAAGGCGTACCGCATCAGCAAAGAATCGCTTCAGGAATTTCTGAAGGGATAAACGTGATAATGCTCAGGGAAGCCCGATGATTTTTATCGGGCTTTATTTTTTCATGGTTGATATAATGTGAATTAGTTCACCCCATTCAAGTATGAAACTTCTTGAGTACCAATCAAAAGCAATTTTCTCGGATTTTGGTATTCCAATTCCAACGGGTTTCGTTACATCGAATGCGATCCACGCCAAGAAGGTTTCCAGCCAGTTTAGCGATAATGTCGTTCTAAAAGCGCAAATTCATACGCGGGGAAGGGGGAAGAAGGGAGGAATCCGGCTGGTTAAAAATTTAAGCGAAATTGAAACTGCCACAATGGAAATGCTTGGGATCAAGATAAATGGATCGGCCGTTAATAAAATACTGATTGAAGAAGCTGTTAATATTGAGAGGGAATTTATTCTTTCTATTTCTATTGATTTTAAGAATCAATGTCCAGTGATATCAATTAGTAAAAATCCAGTAAATTCTCATCCCCTCGAATCCTGTTCACAAAAAATTGACCTGCTTTTTGGTCCGCAAGAATTCCAGATTAGAAACGCGGCGATATTCCTGGAAATTGAAAATGATCTTTGGGATCAATTCTCAATGACTGTTAAAAAAATTTGGGAAATTTTTTGCGTCCTTGACGCACAAGTTATTGATATAAAACCGCTTGTAATTACTGCGGAAAAAAAACTGGTAGTTCTTGATGCGCGAATTGACGTGGATGACCTTGCGCTCGCTCGTCACCCTGAAATTTATGAAATTTATGATACAGGCATAGATGATGAAATTGAAATTGAGTCGCATAAATTTGGGATTCAGATCATTCATGATAAAGGAGAAATTGCATGCCTGACCATGGGGAAGGGGATAGCTGCTGCTTTATATGATCATTTTCAAAATGTTTGCGGCTTAGAGGCTGCCATTATAGACCTTGGTTCTGCTGCTAATAGCGAAAAAATTGATGCTTCACTGCAAATGCTGCAG
>CAYPPV010000188.1:0-2124 GCA_964412705.1 uncultured Pelolinea sp.
CACACGGTAGAAGTCGCAGGTTCGAATCCTGCATCGCCCACCATTTTATTTTCAATAACTTGCGTGAAAACTAAAATTTTTCAGTAAAAAATTTGCACTATCGCTTACCTTGATCACTCAGAAACTCAGGATGCTGTAGGTACGGGGCGTGACCCATGCAGCAACGGTTATCCACCACAAATGGGTCACAACGAAGCAGACGCAGTAAAATTGGTTCATACTTTATGAATTGTTCAGGCTAATCAGCTCTCTACCTGATAATCTCTCCTCCCCAGAGTTCCTCCAGGAACATTCGCCATGGCAGAATTTCGATCTTCCCGTGAACACGTTTCTCCTTCTCATTACAAACCACAAGAGCTTTCTTAGGAGAAAAGTCATCCATGAAGGCAATAAGTGCTCGTAAGTCTCTAGTCTCTATGTGGTTTTTTCCCTTAACTTCTAAGGCGACCTCGCCATCACCAAGAATAAAATCAACTTCAAGACCTGATTTTGTTCGCCAGTAATATATTCCGTAATCCAGCTCCTTATAAGAAGAATGAGCGACAATTTCTGTGAAAATGAAATGTTCAAAGGCTCGCCCGAATGATTCACCTCTTTCCTCTGGTATGTGTCTCTTTATTACGGCTCCTGCTACTCCAACATCAAACAGGTAGAATTTTGGTGCCTTGATGATAATCTGGCGAGATTTTCTCTTCTTGAAAGGCTCAACCATGCGCCCCAGAAGTGTGTCCACAAGTATCATGTAATATTCTTTTACTGTTTTAGCATCGACACCACAGTCACGGGCAATATTTGAAAAATTGGTTAATTCTCCATGTGAATATCCCATTGCATCAAAAAACCTGGCAAATGCTGGTATATTTCGAGTTAGACCTTCAGCGAAGACTTCTTCTTTCAGGTAATCCTGGATATAACCTTTGAGAGACTTTTGATAATCATCTAGTAGATAATGGTCAGGAATCAGGCCTTGATTCAACACTCTAAGCAGATCCACCTCTCCCAGCTCAACTGAAACAAAAGGAAACATCTCATAACGCCATGCTCGGCCTCCTAGAAGATTTACTTTTCCCCTTTTCAATTTCCTTGCACTTGATCCACATAGGATGAAATTGAGCCCTCTGTTTTCTATTAGCCAGTGGACTTCATCCAGGATCTGGGGAACCTTCTGAACTTCATCCAGGATAATTGGATATTTAAGAACGCCTTTATCCCTTGCCAGCACCTGCTCCCGCAATAATGACGGGCGTTTGGCCAATTCCAGAGTCAAATCGGTTTTTAAAAAATCATAAACGAGGCTCTGCGGAAAAGCCTCTTTTAAATATGTTGATTTTCCGACCTTCCTTGGACCCCATAAAAATGCTGTCTGTTTAGGGGGAAGATCAATATTCAAAATTCGTTTGATTTTCTTCATTTCAGGATAATTCTCCAAATTAGTTAAACTAATCAGGAATATATTCCATAAAATCACAGATGTCAAGAAATTTAAGTCTGATTTTCCAAAGATTCCCTATAATTCCACTATTTCCCCGATCTTGAAATGGCAAGCTGAAATGTCATGCTCAAGAGAATTAATAAGCTTTCTTCTCGATATCGGCAATATAAAGGGCACAAACGTCACCCAATTAACGCCTTTTGCAAAAAAAATTAGAAAGATTGCTTATTTCTTCCTACGAATTCGGTCAATCAATACATCCACCTCTTCGGACTTATATCAACATTAACAAATAGCTTCCACTTCTCGTTATGCACCCCTTTCCTCGGGCCGATTTTGTCGAGCCGTGGATAACCTTTGGTTAATTTAATCCCCTGGAAAGTACGGGCATATTTATCAAGCAAACCCGTTTTATCCAGTATATATCCCAGCCTCTTGTATATCGTTATGTTTCGCATCTTCAGGGCGTAGTCTTTTATTTTTTCAAAGTCCAGTTCTTCGTGGTAGAAGTATATCGCTCTCGCGATCTCGTCTATTCCCCCAGAGTGTTCGGGGTGGTCGAGACAATCCGCAACGGTTTTGTTTTTATCCGAAATGTTTATCCTGTGTCCATCTATTTCTATGGTTTCTATTCCGATGAATTTGTTCCTGGAAAGCTGGACGAATATGAATACAGAATTGAGCACGCTTAG
>CAYPPV010000189.1:0-2112 GCA_964412705.1 uncultured Pelolinea sp.
TTGATTTGGTTGATTTCTAAAAAGAACCCGTGATCTACTCTTTTTTGATTTCACATAAAATTTGTTACACTAGCAAAAACCGTCTCTTGATGAAAAAAGGACGTAATGAAAGATAAAAGATTGAAATTAGTGTGGGAAGCATCTGGTTACATGGACAGCCAATTAATCAAGAATTATCTTGAATCATTTGGTTTGGAAGTATATGTCTTTGGTGAAAGCGTGGGGTTTGCTTATGGCTTAACAGCCACCCCCCTGGGAAGGATCGAAATCTATGTCCTTGCTGAACAAGAGGAAGAGGCGCTGGCTTATCTTCAGGATTACAACAGAAAGGATGAATTAAAGGATCCTGAGGATTTCTAAATAATCTTTTTTGGTATCAATATCCAACAGCAGCTTTTCATCATCCCATCGCAGCCATTCCACTGGATGATTTTTTATTATTTTCTTTCCCCCCTGGTTTCCTTTCAGGTCTAAAAGCTCAGGAAAAAGAGATTTTGAGAAAATTACCGGGTTGCATTGCTGATTATTTACCAGTGGCGCAGCAATTTTCTTATCAGATTTTGAAAATCGCTGAATTAACCGATGGATTAGTTTACTAGTCAGAAAAGGTTGGTCCACAACAAAAAGCATGGCTGCTTCAAAGTAATTGTTTAAAGATTTTATGCCTGCCTGTATTGAGGTGGAAATCCCTTCTTCCCATTTTTTATTCTCAATAATGAGCACATCCTGATCATTGATGGCAGGTTGAATTAAATCAAAATCTGATCCGAGAACAACAAATAATTTCTCAATTCCACCCTCACGGATAATTGAAATAATATGGTTTGTTAATAACGAATGACCAATCTTTAATAGCTGTTTGGGTTGGCTTAATCGTTTTGAACCTCCTGCCGCTAGAAGTATCCCGGGAATTTCAGCTTTCACTTTTTTTCAATAATCCAAGCCCTATTAATACCCGCTCTTCATTCAAAGGGAATGAATTAAACCATACACCTGTGGCATCATGAACGGCTGTAATAACCGCAGGAGCGAATGGCAAGAAAGGCATTTCTCCCATTCCTCTGGCTCCTGCGGGTCCTAACGGATCGGGTTCTTCAACTAGTATAGATATTGTATCTTCAGGAATATCCATTATCGTTGGTATGAGGTAAGTTGCTAGGGTGTCGGTCAAAACAAATCCGTTTTCCTGAATGAAGTTTTCAATGGTCGAATAGCCGCTCGCCTGGACTATTGCTCCTTCAATTTGTCCTTTTACCTGGTTGGGGTTAATGGCCTTGCCCACATCATCTGCGCAGACCACTTTTTTGACCATCACCTTTCCCGTGCGCTTATTGACTTCCGCTACAACGGCTTCGGCCACATACCCGTAAGCAAAATTCGGGAAGCATTCACCTGTCAAGGGATCAAAAGGGGATGTACTGGGAGCTTTATATATATACGTAGATACCGCCGGTCTTTCCTCGTTCTCCCATTTTTCCCTGGCTTCTTTTGCAGCCCCAATGATGGAATTGCCGGCCATAAAAGTCATTCTAGAAGCGGAAGCACTTCCAGAATTACCCGTTTTCGCGGTATCCGATGCGATCAGTTTCACTTTCCCAATCGGGATTTCAAGGATGTCTGCAACGATCTGCACAAAGACAGAGTGGGCACCCTGCCCAACATCTGCTCCCGCATGGCTGAGTGTGACTTGTTTTATCTCCCTATCACCTTCAATTTTTACAGATGCCCAGCAAGTCTCCACTGCTCCAAAAGAAAAGCCCACATTTTTATAACCTGCTGCGAAACCGACACCTCTTGTTATTTCAGGATCATCCGTTGCCGAGTTCAATTTTGGGGCAGTCCATCCCTTTTCTGTTTGGGACCAACCGGCTTTTAGTGCACATTCCTCAATGACTTTGCGAATGCTGATTCCTTTAGGCAAAGGTGTTCCGACAGAAATGGGTTGCCCTTCTTCAATTGCATTTTTCAGTCTTAACTCAACAGGATCCATCCCAAGTGCTTCGGCCAATTTATTCAATTGCATTTCCGCAGCGAAACAGGCCTGGGGTGCGCCAAATCCCCTGAATGCACCATTTGGAACATTATTGGTATAAACAGCCCTTGAGTCAACCG
>CAYPPV010000190.1:0-2070 GCA_964412705.1 uncultured Pelolinea sp.
CACCGGCATCATTAGCAGATTCCACAAGAGCCGGAACTGTTGCTGGATCATTTGGTGCCATGCCAATAGCATCGACTCCAAGTGCTAGATAGTTCTCAAAGATTTCGATCTGGCCTTCAGCAAGTGCTTCCTCTGGTCCGTCGAAGATGGCTTCAACACCAATTTCTTCCGCGCGTGCTTCCATGCCCTTTTCAAGGTCCCCCCAGAAGGGATGGCCAACGGATTTGGGAATCAGCACGAAAGTCATTTCTTCCATGGCCTCTTCTTCTGCAGGAGCTGCTTCTTCCTCAACCTCTTCCATTGCTGGTTCTTCTGCAGGGGGCGCTACTTCTTCCGGTTCTTCCGCAACTGGAGCGCATGCAGCTGTCAAGCCAATAATTACGGCGAAGACAGCAAATAGCGATACGTACTTTCTTAACATTTTTCACTCTCCTTTTTGAATTGATCTACTTCACTCAGACTTGATTAACTACTCTCCTTTAGCTTCCTCCTTTCTCTTGAATCAGTCAGTCAATTTCCTGCACGAATTCCTGATCTTCAGATTTGTACTCAACGTATATGTCCTTGGATTTTCGTTATGGTCATCATCTTTTATTCTGGATAGGAGTAAATCTACTGTAAGCTGGGCCATCTGCTCAATAGCCACATCCACTGTAGTGATTGACGGTTCAAAACTCTCCAGCCATTCTGCATCATCCATTGCAACAACCGATATATTTTCTGGAATTTTGGTTCGGCTTTCCTTTAGTATTTCCATCGTACCCATTAATAAGCGGTTGGAAGTGGGAAATATCGCGGTCGGTTTATTATTTCCTGTTATGTTCAGGATTTCCCGAGTGGCCTGCTCACCAAAATCCCGGGTAAATTCACCTACTTTTACTAATTCTGGAATATATTCAATCCCATTCTTATTTAGAAAGTACTTATATCCTTCAAGTCTTTGGGAGCCAGTTGTGGTCAGACTGGACCCAACAATGAAGGCAATTTTTCTATGGTTTAACGAATACAGATATTCCAAAGCCTGAATAACGGCTCCAAAATTGTCTGCCTCAACGCCATCAAAAAGATCTTTTTCTCTTCTTCGATTAAGCTCAACAATTGGCATACCGCTCTGTCCCAGGCTGCGGATATAAAGCGAGGATTCATTATCAGGTGGTGGCGTGTAAATGATCCCATCGATACATACCTTTGAAAATTTTTCTAAATAATCCAGCATCAATTCGGTAATATCATTGGTTATACCCAGCAGCATGGTGAAACCATTTTTTCGTAGTTCTTTTTCGATTTCCCTCGCAAGGTTTGTGTAATAAACGTTCAAAATGTCTGGGATAATCAGTGCAATTACATTGGATTTAACTCCGCGCATTCCTCTTGCATAATGGTCAGGCATGAAGTTGAGAGCTGCAATTGCTTCTTCTACCCGTTTTCGGGTTTCAGTACTGACATATTCCTTATTGTTGATGACGCGGGAGGCAGTGGATATGGATACACCAGCGCGTTCTGCGAGCTGCTTGATCGTGATTTTTCCGTGATTGCTCTTCATATCATATACTCTGATAATTATTATAAAAACGTTTTCATATATATTACCACATTTATAATGTATAATGCAAGTATTAAATTTGATGAAATTGAGGAATTTTTATGACATTATCAACAAGCAAAAACGAAGACCTCATCCAGTACCGTAAACTCTCCCGGCAGGGCGGCGGGGAAGACCGCATCGCCAAGCAGCATGCCAAGGGCAAACTGACCGCCCGCGAGCGCGTCCAGGAACTGCTCGACCCGGCCAGCTTCCACGAAATCCTGCCTTTCGTCATCCAGCGTGAGGATATGGCTGAAAAACAGGAAATCGACATTCTGGGCGACGGCGTGGTGACCGGCTATGGCCAGATCAACGGCCGCACAGTTTTTTTATACGCCCAGGATTTCACCATTATGGGCGGGTCATTGGGCGAGATGCAGAGCAAAAAGATCTGCCGCGTGATGGATCTGGCCGCAGAGAACGGCGCGCCAGTCATCGGCCTGATTGACTCCGGCGGCGCGCGCATCCAGGAGGGAGTGCACAGC
>CAYPPV010000191.1:0-2033 GCA_964412705.1 uncultured Pelolinea sp.
CGAGGGTACGCAATTTCCTCCCCCAACAAAGGTTGGGGAGAGGGGGTTCATTGCGAACTCTCGCTATCAACTCTCTCCGATCGACTGCTGGATTCGCGATGGAAACAATATTGTCACTGCGAGAAGCGAAGCGGCGCGGCAGTCTCACACACTAAATAAACATGAGCGTATGTTTTGAAAAGACACTCTGTTTTGTCAAACATTTCTTACTTCCTCATGCAGGAGATTGCTTCGCCCATTTCATGGGTTCGCAATAGCACTGAGAATGGTGATTGATCATTTTAAGACGACATAAAAAACCGGAAAAATAAATAATGAGGTGAAATATGAGTTATCCGTTAAGTTCTGCGGTATCCGCCGGCGATCCCACCCAGGCAAATCATTACAATAATTTGCGCCTGGACGCCCTCTATATGGGGCAGGCAAACACAGACGCGGTTAAAGTCGGCACGCTTCTCGAAAGGTATGAAAGTCGCCTTGAAATTGAAAGATTAAATACCGATCAGCTCAGGGTTCCTGCTTCTTCTGATGAGCCGGTTTCAATCATGATCGGCGGGTATATGCTCCAGGCTGTTGCCAATGTTGATCTGGCTTCAGACGCCAAACCCTCCGGCGCTGCGGCGGACTATTATATTTTTGCCAACCGCGCGGATTCTTCAACTACTTTTACCTTGTCCGTTTCGACATCAAGCACAGAGTCCGCCACGGCGCGCCGCATAGGGCGCTTCTACTGGGATGGGTCAAAGATCATAAAAGATTCGATCCGCACAGAGCTTGCTGTCCAGATCACTGGCTTGCTTTCTTTTATTGAGCCGCAAATCTGTGAAGGCCGCCTTACGCTTTCAACCGGCGTTCCCTGCCCCAGTTCCGAAATTTCCAGCTCTGGAAATGTTTATTTCACACCCTACAAGGGTAACCGTATTGCTCTTTATGTTCCTGGTTATGGCTGGCGCCTGTACACTTTCAGCGAATTGACACTTGATATTTCCGGTTTGTCCGCTGATAAAAATATTGATGTGTGGGTGTATGACAATGCCGGTACCATCACTTTAGCTTACACGGAATGGTCCAATGATACACTGCGTGCCACCTCTATCGCTTACCAGGATGGCGTTCCCTGCAAGAGCGGCGCCCTTGCTTATCGTTATTTAGGTACTGTTCGCACTTCCGGGGCGGGTGTAGCCTGCGATACCCGTTCGAAAAGATTTATCTGGAATTACTACAACCGTGCGGCCCGGCCGCTTCGCAAAGTGGATACAACGCAATCCTGGACTTATGCCAGCGACACAGTTCGTTTTATGAACAATGATTCAAATAACAAGATCGAATTTGTAATCGGATTGGATGAAGATCCGGTTATCGTAAAACATATGGTTATGCTCTCTGGTTCTTCCACCCCTTACAGTACTATCGGTTTGAATCTTGACGCGGCTGATTCCTATCATGAAAATTGTATTTTTTCTTCTTCTATGGCTACTGGTCAGCATCAGCACACTGCTACTCTTGAAGTTTTCGCTGGCATTGGATATCACTATATTGCGCTTCTTGAAAACGGCCGAGCGAGCAATACGACTACTTTCAACGGCAACGATGGCGAGGCTTCTCCGGGTTTTTGGAGGCGTTGCGGCGCCACCGGCTGGATCCAGGCATAAAGGAGGTTTCAAATGGCTGAAATTTTATTTCCAAATCCTGAAAAATTGCATAACGAGCTTGCGGCCGCGGGCCTTCCCGTGGTCAGTGTTTGTAATACTGGCAGGATAGATTATTCTCGGGACTTAACGAAAACTGAAAAAATGAATGCCCAGGCCGTCATTGATTCCCATGATTCAAGCCCTTCAACGGATGAGCTGCGCATAAAAGCTTATTATGCTTCCGGCATTACTCTTGAAGATCTTGTTTTTGCTCTCTGGAATCATATAATAAAAAGCGACAGCTCTAAATCTGCCGCTATCCAAAAACTCATGGATGATATTGACGCGCTGATTAATTGACAGAGCGGAGCATTCTTCCTCCAAAAATAAGTTTTTCTTCCT
>CAYPPV010000192.1:0-1992 GCA_964412705.1 uncultured Pelolinea sp.
ACTCATCAAGGAACTGGGCAAGGAACATACAATCATTCTCTCAACACATATACTCCCTGAAGCAAGCATGGTCTGTGAGCGTGTGATTATTATGGATGAAGGCAAAATTGTTGCTGAAGATCGTATTGAGAACCTTTCTGCAATTGTAAGTGGTTCCAAACGCATTCAGGTAGAAGTGAAGGGCCCGCCCGATGAAGTAACTAAGCATGGCCTGCGTAATCTCGAATTCAGAAATCACACCGTCTTTGAGCGGGCGGATAGCCAGAATGTTTGCTGGGGTTCTGCCAACCATTTCTTTTGCCTGAGCTCCAATAGCCAGGGGGCGCCGGGACCGTTTTTCTATGACTACCCAGGAGGGTTCCCGGATCATGATGCCCTTCCCCCTAACATAAATCAGTGTATTGGCAGTTCCAAGGTCAATACCCAGATCGAGGGAAAACAGCCCCATCAGCCAATTTACAGGATTTCTGATCAATTATCGCTCCTAATTTCCTTTAGAGCCTACGTACTGCTTTAAAAACGGGCAATATTATAACATTATACCGATTTTGGCAAGTTATTATGAAATATTTTAGATTATTCTATAAAATAATTTGACTTTACAGGTGTTGTTCAATATAATTGCTTCAACCTTGCGGGCGTAGTTCAATGGTAGAATGTCTGCTTCCCAAGCAGAAGGTTGTGGGTTCGAGCCCCATCGCCCGCTTAATTATATTCTCTTTATAAGAAAAACCGGTTTTAAGTATCAGCTATTTCAGAGATTTAACCATTTCCAAAAGATTCTCAAATATGAAATCAGGCTGATATTCGCTTTCCAGGAGGTCTCCCATTTCTGTTTCGCCGCTGAGCATGAGAATAGTGAGAATCCCTGCCTTCCCCAGCGCAATGTCCGTGTATAGTCTGTCTCCAATCATGGCAATCTCGTTGATCTTAAGACCCGTTTTATCCAGAACAGATTGGACAATGTGGGTGTTCGGTTTGCCTATTATCACATCCGGACGCCTGCCTGTCGAAGCTGCAATCAATGCGATGAATGAACCAATATCCGGCATGAAACCCTCCTCCGTAGGACAGTTAAAATCTGGGTGTGTTGCATAATAAGGCAGCCCTTTCCTCACATAATTACAGATATCCCAAATTTTTTGATAAGTAATGGTTGTGTCAAAACCCAGCACAACAACATCTGGATTTTTGTCAGTGAGCTGAATGCCAGACTTTCGAAATTCTGTTACAAGCGCGGATGTTCCTACAAGAAATATTTTTGCATCCGGCATATTTTTCTTCAAATAAATAGCTGTTGCTTCTCCAGAGGTAAAAATTTTTTCTTCAGGTACATCCAACCCCATTTTGTGAATTTTATCAGCGTAAACATCGGCGCTTTTAGAAGAATTATTAGTTAGAAATAGATACGATTTTTGGCTCTCTTCTATATATCTCATAAATTCCCGCGCGCCCGGTAACAGCTTTGTGCCCAGATAAAACGTTCCATCCATATCCAGCAAAAAGCATTGAATATTATTTAGATTTGTTTTCTTTGCCATCTTCTCCTTTCTTAAATAAATTTCTTATTTGCCCGGATTTTAACGGAAAAACGTTTACAAGCAGATTTTCCATTACAATCAAATTTACAAGGAAAACTTTAAATGCCCGAAGATTTACGCAAATATGCCTCTCAAACACGCCTCCGTCTGATTCTCTGGTTTTTAGGCATCCTGTTTTTTATTGGCCTGGGCTTGGTTTGGATTTTATACGGCAGGGAAGCCGCTTTGTTTGGTTTTTTATGCCTCCTTGGTGCCAGTATCCCGATCGGTCTGATTGCAATTTTTCTTCTTCTATTGGACAGATGGGATAATCAATAATACAGGAGTGCAGATAGGACACAGTAGCGCTTCATTGAGATTGGGACAGGAACATTTTATGGTAGCTAAGTATGTATGACCAGGTAATTCCCAAAGGCCATTTCTTCCGCAAGCTGAATGAGCTTCTGGATTG
>CAYPPV010000193.1:0-1749 GCA_964412705.1 uncultured Pelolinea sp.
TAGTATCCGAACAAACCTGTTCATAGGTGGGATTTTCTATATCTCCACCGGCATAGCCAGGTATTACTTCAAGGATTCCTCCTACTTTTTTAAAGATTGCCTCGATGCACCAGAAGCAACCAGCAGCCAATGTGGCTTTTTCAGTTTTATTTTTTGTCATTTTCCCTCCTGATTCAATTCATATATAATATCACAAATATTTTGACTCTTAAATATCATGAAAAGTTATGGCAAGGTAAAAATAATAATATTCTTCAGAATAGAATTTTCATAAAATAATTTCCGGAAATGTCAGTGGCTGGTTGAAATAAATTTAGAAATAAAGTAAGAAATCCCTTCGTGATTATTATCTTTTGTAACAAAATCGGCAGCATCTTTCACTTTAGAAGGAGCATTGCCCATTGCCACACCCAATCCGGCTATCTTAATCATTTCTATATCATTATAACTATCACCAATAGTTATTACTTGTGAAACAGGTGTATTCAATATATCTGCCAATTCTATCAGTGCATTTCCTTTATTCACATCCGGTCCCACTATTTCCAAAAGATTGTCATGGGAACAGGCGATGGAAATTTTGCTTTCCATTTGGTTTTTTATCAATTTTTTTAGTCGTATGAGATCTGATTTTTCTCCCAGAAAGGAAAATTGGGTTATTTTGTTTTTCAAAACACTATTCATATCATTCACATGAATGATTTCAGGTTTCTGATAGGAATACTTTATATATAAATTATGCCATTTTTTCCTTTTTTCAATTAACAGACAATCATTCTGAAATGCCTGAAATGCCAAGTTCTTCTCCCTGGCAATATCAATTAAATTTACTACCACATCGGGTTCTAAAAATACTTCTTTCAGGGTAACACCATCACATGATTTTATCTGGGCTCCGTGTAACACAATCATCGGCGAATATGTATCAAGCTTCCTGGCAAAACAGGCTGCATCATTATAAAGACGGCCGGTAGCAAAAGTAATTAAAATATCTGCGTCACTTTCCTGATCAATTATTTCATGAAGATCCCAAGTGATTCGCTGTAAAGGATCTCTTAAAGCTAGTGAAAGAACAAAACGGAGGGCACGTTTACGATCGGCCTTACGTAATATACTCCAAAATTTATTTTGTCTGCGATGATCTATCGGATTCCAATATTTTTTCTCATAAGGTTGTGTTAGTAATTTCTCCAGAAGTTTGAAGCCCCGCTCCGGGTCATACTGAGCCAAGTTAGAAGCAAGCCAATCGCAATTATAGGTATCGTTACCTTTGATAGGTTGTGCGGCTTCCAAACATTGCCACGCAAATTCAGCAAGTTCCCCCTCAATCGGCCGTTTGGCATGTAACCACATGCGCAAAAAATCTATGACTACGGGGACATTGTTCATTTCCGGTCCTACTATTGCCTTGAGTAAACGAAGATATTCATTTGGGCTGAGAGAATTAATCCATCCTCCACAACTCAGCACTCGTTCAACAAATACAGGATCAACACGTCCTCCTCGTATGAGCATTTCCATGCGCTTGACACCTGCCATATCTCCACCAAGATACCCTGTAGCGCTTACAATGGCCTCAGCCATAACTTGACCTGCTTCTGTAAGTTCATCAAGTCGTTTACTTACGAATTCACGGTTAGTTAGGCTAAGGCCTCCAAAATAAGCTGAGAAGACGGTTACTCCATTTTTATTTGCGCCGATTTCTTCAATCTTTGCAACCCACTTTCGGTCAGAATCCATTTTTCCAAG
>CAYPPV010000194.1:0-1708 GCA_964412705.1 uncultured Pelolinea sp.
GCCATCGGATATTGGAAAAACACAGATGAACTTGCGTCCAACTGGAAGGAGGACCAAATATGGGGGCCCGAGATGGGTAAAATGCGTCGTGAGGAACTCTATAACAATTGGAAGCGGGCTGTTCGGCGGAGCATGAACTGGATAGTTTGAGTTCCTTGACGGAAAAAGTATCGACAGATACAATTGCAGACTGTTAAATCTAAAAAAGCGAAGGTAACCCGGATGGGTGAGAGGCGCGAAAGGATAGTAATGGAAAAAATAGCAATTCAAGCAGAAGAAAGAAAATTAAAAGGGAAAAAAGTAAAGCTGATTAGAAAAGAAGGAAAACTCCCGGCAGTTATATATGGGAAAGATATTGACGCCATACCGATTTCATTGGATGCACGCGAAACAACACATACTTTGAACCGCGTATCAGGATCTACTATTCTAACAATCCGGCTTTCCGGTGAAGAATATGCAGCACTAGTTCGTGAAATTCAGCGCGATTACATCCGCAATGAAATCATCCACATAGATTTCCAGGCAGTTTCCTTGAAAGAAAAACTCCGAACAAATGTATCGATTAATTTAACCGGCCAAGCGCCTGTAGTTGAAGAATATGACGCTCTGGTTGTGTCCGGGATTGACCAGATTGAAGTGGAATGCCTTCCCCAGGACCTGCCAGAATCCATCGAGGTGGATGTGTCAAACCTGGCAGAAATCGGTGATGCGATCTACCTGAGAGATCTGCCCGTTCCTGCCAATGTAGAATTTCTTACCGATCCTGATGAATTGGTAGCGGTTGCTTCGTCAATTAAGGAAGAAGTGATCGAAGAACCCGAGGAAGAAGAACTGGTACTCGAAACAGAGATTCTGGAAGAACCCGAGGTAATCGAACACGGCAAAGTTGAAGGAGAGGAAGAATTCGTGGAAGAAGATTAGAAAAAACATGATCTAAAATCTAAACAGGAGCAGGGTCTTCCGCTCCTGTTTCTTTTTAATGATTGATAATTCTCAGAAAATCTTTTGTAATTTTTGCACTGATACCCCAAAGAGTTTCATTTTCGTATTTATCAAAAATCCACACCTTATGAATCGATCCATCCGGGGCTTTGTAATCGTCCAATCTGGAATTGTCTGGATCCGCCAACCACTTCACCGGAATGCAAAATATCCGTGTTACTTCAATACCATCCTTCTGCAATCCATTGAGATCATGAATGATTCCCACAAATGAATAGATAAAATATCCGGTTTGGGAATCAAAGGGTGTTAGTCCGCCTATTACATTTATCTGCCTCCGCTTAATATTGATCTCTTCACAAGTTTCTCTCAATGCGGCATCCAAAGGCGAATTGTCATCATCTTCAATCACACCACCGGGAAAAGAAACCTGCCCCCTGTGCGTGGTCAAATGTTCAGACCGTCTCGTATAGATCAGAGCAGGTTCCTGATTATATTCCACTACCGGGATTAATACCGCGGAAGGCACCGGATTATCTATGAAACGCCTGATTTTTACAGTTTGCATTCCCAAATGAGAATAACTCCTGATTTTTTTTGAAATGCTTTTTATTGTAAAGCTCAATTTGATAAATTAATACGATTCGGCGTCATTCAGGTTCGCTACTGAGCGTGCAAAAATCAGGAAGCCTGTATGAGCCACCATTCGATCAACTGGCCGGAATTTCGTCTCCTGCGCCTGATAAAAACGAAGCAAAATTTC
>CAYPPV010000195.1:0-1695 GCA_964412705.1 uncultured Pelolinea sp.
ATCATCAGCCATGCTGTGGGGACGGGAGAAATCCTGCCTGTAGAGATAGTACGGGCAGCTATGCTGATCCGGATGAACGCGCTCGCCAAGGGGTATTCCGGCGTAAACCCGCAAATTCTTGAAGTATTATGGGAGATGCTGAACAAAGGTGTCATCCCCATTGTTTTTTCGCAGGGTTCTTTGGGATCATCAGGTGATCTGTGTATGCTGGCGCAGATGGCGCTGGTTTTTTCCTGTGACCAGGAAAAGCCCATGGAGGATTCGGGTCATGCATATTTTGACGGCCAATTGTATCGTGGCCATGAGGCCATGCAAAAAGCCGGATTAAATCGGATTGTCCTTGACCATAAGGACGGCCTAGCCCTCATTAATGGCGCTTCTTTTAGCGCTGCGGCGCTGGCGCTTGCCTGCTGGGACGCTGCTTTTGCTTGCGATTTAGCTGATATCACAGCGTCCATGAGTCTGGAAGCGCTTCTTGGTAAATCAGATCCTTACGATCCAAGACTGCATACAGCAAGGAGCATGGACGGGCAGATCGAATCCGCAGCAAACATCTTCAAAATGATAGATGGAAGCAGCCTGGTAAACTCACATAAGCATATGCAGGATGCCTATTCTCTGCGGTGCGCACCACAAGTGCATGGAGCTGTAAGGGATGCGGTTGTTCATACTGCCGGGGTGCTTAAACGGGAGATAAATGCCGCGACAGATAATCCGCTCATTTTCGAAAATGGGGATGTCTTATCAGGCGGGAATTTCCACGGAGAACCGCTCGGGTTGGTTGGTGATTATCTTTCCATTGCGCTATCTGAACTTGGAGCCATTTCAGAAAGGCGCGTCTTCCGCCTTATTGACAGGAATCTCAATTACGAACTGCCGCCCATGCTCGTAGATGATGGAGAGACAGCAGGATTGAATTCGGGGGTGATGATGCTTCAATACACTTCCGCAGCTTTGACTCTTGAAAACCAAGCACTTGCCGCTCCGGACAGCGTGCGGTCACTGCCTACTTCTGCTAACCAGGAAGACCACAATGCCAATTCCTGGACTGCCGCAAAGCATGCCTTAGCGGTTCTTAGGAACACCATCAAAATTCTGGGAATTGAACTGTTTGCTTCCTGCCGCGCAATTCGTATCAGAATGAAATCAGGCCAAAAATGTTTTTCAGGAAAACGCACGGCGGATGTTCTTGAATTAGTCAGTGAAAAAATCCCATATATTGGACCGGACTCTCTGTGGGGAGAGCAGATGGGAAAATTGTATAATCTCCTCCTTGACGATTATGAATTCAGAAGCCGGTTGAAGTCAATATTAAATTGACAGGAAATTAAAAACAGGTTACTTTTAAGACATGTCGGATAAAAAAGACCGGATTAGTCGCAGAAAATTCCTGGAGAGATCCATGATAGGGTTGGGTAGCATGGCTGCTTCTCCAATAATAAAAAGATTTGAAGCTGCTGAGCAGGAATGGCCGGAAAGTGAATTTCTGGCCAGGAATACGGTATTTCAACCAAATACAATCCCGATCAGAACAGAACCATTCTTGAATGCACCCGAGGTGAGAAAATATGGGGAAGACGAATGTCTACCCTGGTTGAAGGAAGTGATTGGAGAAAACCCCATATGGAGTCCCAACAAAAGATGGGTCGAGACACCGGAAGGTTACATCTATGCGCCCAGTGTGCAGAAAGTAAA
>CAYPPV010000196.1:0-1685 GCA_964412705.1 uncultured Pelolinea sp.
CGGTAACATCCCCTTCGACGGTTTGCCCGCTTTTCAGGACATACACTTCGCCGGTAATAAACTGGCTTGGAAAGGTTTCACCGCTGCCCGGATGTGTATCTTGGAAAGGTGCGCCAGTGCAGGCGCCTAACAAGATCGGAAGGAGGAGGGCAGTACCCAAAAACTTATGCACGAATTTCATCAGGTAACACCCTTCGGTTATTGAAATCTGCATATACCATTAGTCCAACTGTAAAGAAAGCAGTCATCAGACCAAATAGAATGAATCCCATTGAAATGGGCACCAATAAGGGCAGGTTTCTCATCCAGTAGCCAAAATTGGATAACCCTTCCGTTATTCCGAAGATTCCGCGGGATAGCACATTGAATGAATTTGCCAGGAGCAGTGTAAAGCTGCCTCTGATAAGCAGATAGGCAAGTATCCCCATCGATGCAAGCAGCAGTACAGCCAGCCATGACAGACGGTAGCGCCGGATTTTTTCAGCCCTTATCTTTCTTTCAAGCGTTTTTTCCCAGCGCGCGGCAAACCCGGGCGCTGGCTGAATTAAAAGGGCCTTTTGAAGCAGTTCTTTGGTGGCAGCCCAACCAATCTGGAGCGACTGGCATGCGCTGCATTCCGCCAGGTGATCAGCCAGTTCTTTCCTTTGATCCGGTGTCAGTTCAATCTCTTCATTAAGGATCCACTGCTCATATTGTTTGTGTTTCATGTTGTCTTCCTTCCATTTTCAAAGCTTCCCGCGAGTCCGACCACTGTTCTGCCATATGCTTTCTAGCCCTAAATAGGCGGCTTTTAACCGCGCTTTTCGATATGGATAAAGTATTGCAGATTTCATCTTCAGACATTTCATACCAGTATCGCAGTACCAATACTGCTCGGTCGTTCTCATTCAACTCAGCCAGCTGGCGCTGTATCTCTTCAGAGAACTCATTTTTGATGGTGATTGATTCAGGGCGTGGCGCCGGGTCTTCTGCGGCAAATTCGATGATTTCGTTCAGGTCTATGGACGGCAGCCGCTTCTTACGCTGCTGGTCGATGCAGTAATGGGCAGCAATTGAAAGCAGCCAGGTAGCAAAAGGCCTGCTGGTATCATAGCGCTTCAGGTTCTTGTAAGCCCGCCAAAAGGTTTCCTGGGCGGCGTCTTCAGCCGCCTGAGGATTGCGCAGCATGCGGTAGCACATGTTGTATACTGGGTTCTGGTACCTCTTAACAATTTCAGAGAAAGCACTCTGGTCCCCGTCCAGGGCCAGCTCCACGCATTGGCTGTCATCGAGCTCTAACTGCAATCCCATTATTGGTTTCTAATCATGTATACGTACAATATTTAAAAAGGTTGTTTCATTTTAAACCGGAATTAATTCTTTGAAGGATTTGTTAAATGCAGACGGACGACCTTTGAACAAAACCAATCAGTCATCTGCGATTTTTAAGATCAATTTAAGTACCGAGGGTAAAAAAAAGCCAACCAGACCGGGAATTTGCTGGAAACGGACTTTTCCAACATGGTGACTTTAAATCGCGCAAATCGGTGGATTGCCGGTTTATATTTCATCTTTCTTCTCTGGTTTACAGATTTCCTGATAGTGATGGATTCCCTTTTGCGGATGGAAATTGCCGCGGAAGACGAGGATATCCGAAAAATCTGGAATGGTTGATCAATCACCAGGAAAGGGAAGTAAAAAGCCGG
>CAYPPV010000197.1:0-1683 GCA_964412705.1 uncultured Pelolinea sp.
TGAAAGTAGAGCAGGTCAATGATGTCTATCTGCAGCCGCTCAAGCGAGGCATAGACGGATTCCTTAATGTTGCCCCTTGTCAGACGGCAGTGGTTGGGCGTCAGCCCGTCCATGCCGCCGTACAGCTTGGTGGCCAGGACGATATTGCGCCGCTGGTCTGGGTTCGCGCTAAACCACTCACCTATCACGCGCTCTGAGTTGCCGGAGGCGTTGTTGTAGCGGGGTGCCGTGTCCCAGAACGTAACGCCGAGCTCAACGGCGCGGTCGAAAATTTTCATGGCGTCGACCGCATTTACCCTCGCACCATCTCCGGTTTCCGGTTTACCGAATTTCCAGGTGCCCAGGCCGATGCGTGAGGCCCACAACCCTGATTGTCCAATGCGCATGTAGGGCATCCCGTGGAAGGCGTCAATCTCAAGCGGTGCATTGAAGAATTCGGGTTTTGGCTTGCTGTGGTCCATAAGAACTCCTTTAGTAAAAATCGTAAGAGACCTTAAAAATTTTACTATCTAATAAGGATGGGAATATTCCAGAAGAATTGATAATATCAAGAGCATTGCAAAAAACTTGGATGATGAGTGTGTATAATCGGATAGACTTCGTGGGAAAACAATAAACAATTCTAATTTCAATGGAAACTTTGTTCAAATAGAGGAAGAAAAGATGATATTTCCAGGAATTTTCTGTACGGTTGTTGGTGCAAGGATGCTGGTCGAATGGTCTTTTTCTTTTATTTCTGGAAATGTTTGACCATAATAGCTGAATGGCGGATGCTTACGGTGTGGATGAAGCGAAGGAGTATTTGAAATATGCGGATCTGGTGCGGCTGATTACGCCCGGACAGGAGAGTTTTGTTTCCCCCGTGAATGGCACCCTTTCAGGACGGGGGAACACTTGTCAATAATTTGGAAGGCGCTCATAAACCTGAATGAACCGGAATACGCCAGGGAATGGAAGGGAATTCAATGAAATTACGGAGCATTTGTGTTTTCTGCGGCTCCAGCGCTGGAAATGATCCAGCTTACATGAGCGTGGCATATGCGCTCGGAAAAGACATAGCGGAGAAAAACTTGAAGCTGGTCTACGGCGGCGGCCGTACCGGACTGATGGGTGCGGTTGCTGGCGCCTGTCTGGAGGCAGGCGGTTGCGTGGAAGGTGTGATCCCCGAAGCTCTTTTCAATGACAATCTCTCGCAGGATGCCTTAACCAAACTGCATGTCGTAGGCAACATGCACGAACGCAAGGCCCTTATGGCTGAGCTGTCGGATGCTTTTATCGCCCTACCAGGCGGTTTTGGGACCTTTGAGGAGTTCTTTGAAGTCCTGACATGGGCCCAGCTCGGCATCCATATGAAACCCTGCGGGCTTCTCAATGTGGCAGGATTCTACGATGGTCTGCTCGCGTTTCTGGACCATGCCGCCGGGCAGGGATTCATTTACACCCCGCACAGGCAATTGATCCTCACTGGTAAGAACCCGGCTGAATTGGTCGGAATATTGATTGACGCAGATCCTGTCCGCCAGAACAAGGCGGATTGGCTGCGGCGTATGAGCGAGACGCCCTGAAAAATCTTGATTTTCCCAATTGTAAATCCCTCATATTTGTTTAATACTGAAACTGGCCAGATGGTCAGTAAGGAGGCTGGTGATGGGCCAAAGAGTGGCAAATTTAGCGCTTTCAGAT
>CAYPPV010000198.1:0-1599 GCA_964412705.1 uncultured Pelolinea sp.
CAATTAAAAATTCCTTTTGATATTTTTCTGGTAAATAGGTTGTGCTGTCTGTAATGATTTTTACGTTTCCCATCCAGAATCCACCTTTTGTGATGATAACAACCTGATGATTATAATCGCTCAACCATGCTGGCCGGGCGATGTCTTGACGTATTTCGTCGTTTCTACTAAAATCACTGGCTTGACAAGAATAAATTACAGTTATAAACAGTTATAATTCATTTCATCAATTATTCAGATTGGCAGAAATTATTGCGAGTCCTTTCGCATCCCTCTATTTTCTGACTTCTGATAGAAAAAAAGAAAAATAATCAGGAGTTTTAAATGGTAAGAATACGTTTACGTCGGGTTGGGTTCCGAAACCAGCCAAGCTACAGGATTGTTGCGGCCGACAAGGAAAAACCCAGGGATGGCCGGTTCCTTGAAAATCTGGGCTTTTATAATCCAAGAACAGAACCGGCTACGATTCAAATAGATGAAGGTCTTGTTTACAAATGGCTTAAGAATGGTGCCAAGCCAAGTGAATCCGTTGAACAGATTTTTAATACGGTTGGCTTATACGATCGGTATGAGAAATATAAATCAGGGACAGAATTGCAAAAAGTTATCGAGGAAGCCAGAGAATATTACGAAAACCGTAAAGTTGATGCAAGGACGAGACGGGACGCAGTTAAAAGCGAATAGACCCATTTCAAACCTGCCAGGAGGATAACGTGAAGGAATTAGTTGAATACATTGCACGCCAGCTTGTGGAGAACCCGGATGAGGTCGTTGTTACAGAAAAAGAACAATCAGACCGGATCTTGGTGGAACTCCAGGTAGCGAAAGATGACATGGGGCGGGTTATTGGTAAGGGCGGCAGGGTGGCAAATTCCATGCGGATTCTCCTGAGAGTGGCCGCAGCAAAAGAGGGAAAACGCGCGGCTCTTAATATTGTTGAACCCTGACATCACAACTAAATGACTAAATGAGTGCGAAGAAAAGCTCCAAAAATAAAAGATCGGGCTCGCTTGAAAATAGTGAGCCTGATTTTTTGATGGTTGGAAGGATCCAAAAACCGCACGGAATCTATGGAGATCTGAAATTTATTTCCCTGACGGATGTGGGCGGGGTTTTCGAAGCAGGTCGGGAATTGTATGTTGGACCTGAAAAAGAACAATATGAACTGGACAATATACGGGAGGCGGGAAATAAATTGATCATACGGTTCAAAGAATTAAACAACCGCGAAGCCGCCCAGGTGCTCACAAATCAATATGCCTATATCAGGAAACAGGATCTTCCCGAATTGGTCGATGGAATGTACTATCAGCATGAATTGATTGGTCTAGATGTGCTTGATGAAGCAGGGGAAAAGCTGGGCAAAATAAATGCAATCATATCAACCGGTTCCAATGACGTTTATATTGTTAGTCCGGTTGGCAAGAGTTTGCCGGATATCCTGGTTCCTGCTATCAGCTCTGTGGTCATTGAAGATACTGCTTGAACTTAAAGGGATCAAGGGCATGTTTGGTTATCCTGAAAATCTGACATCTGATGGAACGATAATGCATACCCTGGGTTTAGGTGATCTTGAAAATAAAGATATCAAAATGCTGG
>CAYPPV010000199.1:0-1551 GCA_964412705.1 uncultured Pelolinea sp.
TCTTTTATCGCCCCGATCAGGGTTTCATAGAATACTTCAAGATTTTCCTCTTCATTACAAACAGGCACAATAACCGAAACCAGAGGTATTGTTTTGTTCTCCATCAGAAAATCATATTCCCTATTTGACCAACTAGATACGATGTGTTTTTATGCTCAAGCCAAGTGCAATGTAATATATCACGGATTGAAAACAATTGTTTATTTTCTTTTCAGTTAGATGTTCTCCGACAAAATTTATTCACCTGTATGGGTTCAAATCAATATTTAGACAATAAATTCTAAAGAAACCAGCCAAATCTGGACGCTTCATCAATAGGTATTCTTTTATAATAATATAATTCACAATCAGAAAAGTGAGGAAAACGAAATACCAATGAATATACTCATGCCTTCAGCGGGGCGCAGATACAAACACATCAAATTTCTGAAGGAATGCCAGGAAGTCGAAAAAGTAATCACAACGGATATTGATTTTTTATCTCCCGGAATTCACGCCGCGGACAAATGCTATAAAGTGCCGCGAACAACCGATGAGGATTATCTGCCAACAATTGAAAAAATATGCAAAATAGAAAACATTGATGTTATTGTCCCCCTTCTAGATCTAGATATTCTCACATTCTCAAGGAACAGGGAAAAATTTGAAGACCAAAATATAAAGTTTCTGCTTTCACCAAAAGAAACCATCGAAATCGCATTGGATAAATTAGAAACCGCCAAATTCTTTTCATCAAACGGGCTTCCCGCTCCTCAAACCCTTCTCCCCACGCAATGGTCAAAAGAAATACTGACCTATCCCTTTTTGATAAAACCCCGCTTTCCATCGCTTCGCGTGAAGGAAGGCTACGATATATCTGTAATAAAGAATGACGATGATATGAAGAAAGTCGCGGAAAAGATACGGGGAATGGAAGAAAATTATGTTTTTCAGGAATACCTGACCGGCATGGAATTATCAATCGATTTTTTCTGCCAGGCGAATGGCGACTATGTTATGGCAATACCCGCGAATCGAATCAGCGCCCTCACAACTGCCTTCAGCAAGAATGGTGGAACCATGGATAAAGGATGGACTTTCCATGACGATGAAATTGACCAGCTTGTAAGAACAGCTACGGAAAAAATTCCTTTTTATGGTCCAGCAAATTTCGGTGGATTCAAACTGGAGAACGGGAAAATTTTATTTACAGAAATAAATGCAAGATTTACAGGCGGCGCATCGCTTGCAGTGAAAGGTTCAGGTATTAATCTTTTCCAATGGAGTGTAGATATCCTTTCAGGCAAGAAAATCGTACCTCCGAAAGAGGGATTTAGAGAAATTGTAATGACCTCTTTTGTTGAACCGATTTTTTTTGATAAAGGTACCAACCTCTTTATCGAAATTTGAATGAGAGGGAAAGCAAAAATATGATTCAATCTTGTATAAAAATACAAGATTGTATAAAGAATATTTGGTACATCAATAAAAGTATGGATCACGGAAACCTGTCAGAGACCTCTCCGATTACATAAAAAGGATGAAGGCCAAGATCTGCGAAAACGATTGCTT
>CAYPPV010000200.1:0-1504 GCA_964412705.1 uncultured Pelolinea sp.
CAAAATATAATATGTATAAAGCCCCTTATGGATTGAGATATTCTCAACCATCATTTACCCATACTGATGACCTGGCCGTCCCAGCGGTGCCAATCTCCAAAATGTTCCTCTACAATCTTTTTTCCTTCGCCAGGACAATCCAACCCCATCAGTTCGAAATCGGCATCAATCATGATTTTCACCAACTCATTAAATTTTACTTTCGGTTCCCATCCAAGGTATTTCTTTGCTTTGGAGGGATCGGATAAGAGCAGGTCCACTTCGGTTGGCCTGAAATATCTCTCGTCAATACGGACATATTCCTCATAGTTCATATCAGCATAACTAAAAGCTTCTTCAAGGAATTCGCGGACGGAGTGCGTTTCTCCGGTTCCGATGACGTAGTCATCCGCCTTTTTTTGCTGCATCATCAGCCACATGGCTTCTACATATTCAGGAGCATAACCCCAATCCCGCTTTGCCTCAAGGTTTCCCAGGTAAAGGTGGCGCTGTTTCCCGGCTTTAATCGATGCAACGGCACGAGTTATTTTTCTTGTCACGAATGTTTCGCCCCTCCGGGGAGATTCATGGTTGAATAGCATTCCATTGCAGGCATAGATGTTATACGCCTCCCGGTAATTGCGAGTGATCCAGTAAGCGTATACCTTTGCTGCTGCATATGGACTTCGGGGGCAGAACTGCGTCTCTTCATTCTGAGGTGGTTTTGTGGCCCCGAACATTTCGCTTGAAGAGGCCTGATAGAACCGGGAATTAACCCCGCTTTTCCTGACAGCCTCAAGTATTCTAATGGTACCCAATCCGGTAACATCACCGGTATATTCCGGCATATCAAAGCTCACCCTCACGTGGCTCTGGGCAGCCAAATGGTATATCTCATCCGGTTTAATGTTGTATACAATGTGCTGAAGCGTTTCACCTACCGCGATATCACCATAGTGCAGGTATAACTTTACTTTTTCACCATTATGCGGATCCCTGTAAATATGATCGATTCTGTGCGTGTTAAATGTGCTTGCCCTTCGGATGATGCCATGCACTTCATATCCCTTATGCAGTAAAAGTTCAGCTAAATAGGAACCATCCTGACCAGTAATGCCGGTAATTAATGCTCTTTTCAATTAAATCCTCCAAAAAAGATTGCGGATAGTGATGGGTAGTATAACTACCTCTAAAAACATTGTCAATCAAAAAAGAGTTGGATTTCCAACCCTTTCCATCCGATGTTAGTTACTTTTTTCTAAACAGGATCTCGTTATTTTCTTTATCGAGGTCGACAATAACCTGATCACCTTCCTTGTAATCACCAGCGAGGATTTTAATAGAAAGTGGACTCTCGATCTGTTTCTGAAGTGTCCGCTTAAGAGGTCTTGCGCCAAAGCTTGGGTCGTACCCTTCTTCCGCGAGCCATTTCTTTGCTTTTTGGGTTAGTTCCACCTTCAACCCATGTTCCGCAAGGCGGGTTTTGATTTCTCTCTGGATTATCTCTCCTGCCTTTCGGGCAGAG